>NZ_QROG01000021.1:0-32865 GCF_003474585.1 Collinsella sp. AF39-11AT
CTGCTCGACGACCTGGCAGACCTCACCAACTCGTTCTACTTCATCGAAGCCGGCACGCTCGTGGAAAAGATCAAGTCGTCCTCGCAGACGCTCAAGCAGGAATACCTCGATACATACGAAGGAGGTGAATGACATGAAACTATTTGAACAGCTGAAGTCCAATGCGTCGCGCATGGCTGTCTACGCCATCCTCGTGGCAACGGCTTTATGCGGAATCGCGGCACCCGTCTATGCGCTCAACGGGGAGAAAGGCGATGTCGAACCCGCGTACATGGCTTCGACGGTTAAGGACCGGTACAAAGCCTTCTCTGGAGACACGTTTTACGTAGCAGAGTACGACACGACCTACAGTCAGCTTCGCTACAACAAGGGCTACGACTATCTAGGCGCAGGGGAAATCAGCTATACGTCGGGTTGGTACCGCTCCAACTATGGACACATAACCCAGTTCAAGTGTAACTACCGTGTGTACAACTAAAGCAACCGGCCGGGACGAGGGGTGACGCAAAAGCGTCGCCCCTCGTTTTTAACCATGTCAACTGAACCTAGTTCAGTTTGGTTGATTTCCGATCTCAGCCGAACACATTGAGCGGAAAGGCCGTTCCCGCAGTCAGTCGAACGTCCCCGGGCCCTTCTCAGGCCCCGGGGACGGCATTTTCCCAGTTGAAGGAACGGTGGAGATGTGTTTCGATGGGTCAGATTCGTGTCGTTCCGAAAAGACCGTGAACCTTTTGTGGGACGCGCGGCGCCGTGGTACCATAGCCGAGTTTGTTGTCTTGGTCGGAAACCAAGACGCCTTATGCGCTGATCGGTAACCAGCGCCTGATCAATAAGGAGTCCTACCATGAAGCAGGGTATCCATCCCCAGTATGTCGAGTGCACGGTGACGTGCTCCTGCGGCAACACCTTCAAGACGCACGCTACCGTGTCCGAGATGAAGGTCGAGCTTTGCAACGAGTGCCACCCGTTCTACACCGGCCAGCAGAAGTTCGTCGACACCGGTGGACGCGTCCAGCGCTTCGCCGACAAGTTCGGTGGCGCCGCTGCCGCCCAGCTCAAGAAGGCCGAGGAGGCCAAGGCTGCCAAGGCCGCCAAGGCTGCTGAGGCCGAGGCCGCTCGCAAGGCCGCCGCTGAGGCTAAGGCTGCCGAGAAGGCTAAGCGTGCCGCTAAGTTTGCCGAGGAGGCTGCCAAGCAGGCCGCAGAGGCTCCCGTCGAGGAGGCCGCTGCCGAGGCCGAGACCACCGAGGCTGCTGAGTAAATAGCTCGCCGCGAAATCACTCGCATTCATGGCATGAGGGCCGTGCATCCATTTGGGTGCGCGGCCCTTTTCTTTTTAATCGGTGCAAACTAACCTGTCCCCATGGCACCACATGGCGGGGAGGCGGCGTTTGCCCAGATAAAATCTGCCAGAATTACCCTGTCCCATTGTGGCAGGTTGGTCGTAGTTATTACGTGGCGGTTGAGGTCGACCGTATAGGCCGCGCCTTGTTTGGCTAAAGTACAATCATCTGTGTTTAACTCGCCCGCAGCTGCGCGGCGTGGGCGATGGCCAAAAAGGAAAACCACATGGGATTCATGTCAAAGCTGCTGTCCTTTGGATCCGATAAGGACCTGAAGCGCTACTACAAGATCGTCGACCAGATCAACGGTCTTGAGCCCCAGTTTGAGAAGATGACCGAGGAGGAACTCCGCGGCCAGACCGATAAGTTCCGCGAGCGTTACGCCAACGGCGAGTCGCTCGACGACATGCTCCCCGAGGCCTTTGCCACCGTGCGTGAGGCTTCCAAGCGCACCATGGGTATGCGCCACTTTGACGTGCAGCTTATTGGCGCCATGGCACTGCACGAGGGCCACATCGCCGAGATGAAGACCGGCGAAGGTAAGACCCTCGTCTCCACGTTGGCTGGCTATCTCAACGCTATTGCCGGCAAGGGCGTGCACGTCGTTACTGTCAATGATTACCTTGCCAAGCGCGACTCCGAGTGGATGGGCCGCATCTATAAGTACCTGGGCATGACCGTCGGTCTGCTCCAGAACAACATGCCGCTCGAGCTCAAGCGCCCGGCCTATCAGGCCGACATCACCTACGGCACCAACTCCGAGTTCGGCTTTGATTACCTGCGTGACAACATGGTTACCCGTCCCGAGCAGCGCGTGCAACGCGGCCACAACTACGCCATCGTCGACGAGGTTGACTCCATCCTGATCGATGAGGCCCGCACCCCGCTGATCATCTCGGGCGCTGGTACCAAGTCCGCCAGTACCTACAAGGACTTCGCGCGTGCCGTGCGTGGCCTTGAGCGCGGCGAGGACGTGTCGCACGACATGCTCACCGCCACCGAGGACGTCGAGCCCACGGGCGACTATGTCATGGACGAGGCCAAGCACACCATTGCCGCCACCGAGCGTGGCCTTAAGAAAATCGAGCGCCGCCTAGGCATCGAGGACATCTACGCCGATCTCTCGGGCCAGCTGGTCAACCACCTGCAGCAGGCGTTGAAGGCCCAGTACATGTTCCACCGCGACAAGCAGTACGTTGTTACCAACGGCGAGGTCAAGATTGTCGATGAGTTCACCGGCCGCATCATGGAGGGCCGTCGCTACTCCGAGGGCCTGCACCAGGCTATCGAGGCCAAAGAGGGCGTGCTCGTGCGCGAGGAGAACCAGACCCTTGCCACCATCACCCTGCAGAACTACTTCCGTCTGTATGACAAGCTCTCCGGCATGACCGGTACGGCGCTTACCGAGGACGCCGAGTTCCGCGAGATCTACAAGCTGCCCGTCGAGGTCATTCCCCCCAACAAGCCCGTGCAGCGTGTCGATCACGAGGATCTGGTCTACCGCACCATCCAGGCCAAGTACAACGCCGTTGCCAATGATGTCGAGCGGCGTCACGCCAAGGGCCAGCCGGTCCTGGTCGGTACCGTCTCCATCGAGAGTTCCGAGAAGCTGTCGGCCGCCCTTACCAAGCGCGGCATCGCGCACGAGGTCCTCAACGCTAAGCATCACGAGCGCGAGGCTCATATCGTTGCCCAGGCCGGACGCTACGGCGCCGTGACCATCGCCACTAACATGGCCGGTCGTGGTACCGACATCCTGCTGGGCGGCAACCCCGACGAGCTGGTGCGCGAGCGCCTGGAGTACGAGGGCCTGACCATGGAGGACGTGACGCCCGAGCAGCTCGAGCAGTTTAACGCCGAGGCCAAGGAGACCTGCAAGGCCGAGCGCGAGCGCGTGCTTGCCGCCGGCGGCCTGACCGTCATCGGTACCGAGCGCCATGAGTCCCGTCGTATCGACAACCAGCTGCGCGGCCGCTCCGGTCGTCAGGGCGATCCGGGCGAGACCCAGTTCTACCTGTCGCTCGAGGACGATCTGATGCGCCTGTTCGGTGGCGACAAGATGGACCGCGTCTCCAAGATGATGGTCACGGCAGAAATGGGCGACGACATGCCCATCCAGCACAAGATCATCTCCAAGGCCGTCGAGAGCGCCCAGCACAAGGTCGAGAGCATCAACTTCTCCATGCGCAAGAGCGTTCTTGAGTACGACGACGTGATGAACAAACAGCGCCAGGTTATCTACGCCGAGCGCAACAAGATTCTGGACGGTAAGGACCTGACCGACCACATCACCGAGGTCATGCACGACACCGTGTACCGCTGCGTGCAGGAGTTTTGCACTAAGGACAGCCACGACGGCGAGCGCGACCTCGATGGCCTGCGCAAGTGGGTGGTGGAGCTGACCGGCCATATCGATACGCCCAAGTTCCCCGACGAGGATTACGAGGCCCTTGCTGCCGATGTCCTGGCCTACGTCGAGAAGTGCTACAACATGAAGGCCGAGCGCTTGGGCGAGGACCTCATGCGCGAGCTCAACACCCAGGTCATGCTGCGCGTTATCGATACCCGCTGGATGAACTACCTGCAGGAGATGGACTACCTCAAGACCGGTATCGGCCTGCGCGGCTTTGGTCAGCGCGACCCGCTGGTCGAGTATAAGACTGAGGCCTATGGTGCCTTCCAGATGCTCGTTGACACCATGTATGAGGATTACCTGCGCACCGTCCTGCGCATCGAGATCAAGGCCGCCCCGCAGGCTGTGGAGCGCAAGGAGGACCCCGCGCTCGAGGGTGCGCGCTTCTCCGGTCCTGCCGAGGTCGATGGTGACAACGGCAACTCGGTCCTGCGCAAGGAGGCACGGGCACAGGCTCGCACGGCCGTCCAGGGCGGACCGGCAGCTGTCAACAACGGCGCTAAGGTGACCACCTACCGCAAGTCCGAGAGCGACGACCCGTATGTCAACGTGGGTCGCAACGAACCGTGCCCTTGCGGCAGCGGCAAGAAGTTCAAGTACTGCCACGGCAGGAATCGTTAATGGCGGATGCTTTAGAGGTAACGCCCGCCGAGCTGGACAAGTTTGCGGACCGGCTCGGCGAGGTTGAGTCGTATCTTCATTTGGACGAGAAGCGCACCCACGTGACCGAGCTCGAGGCAAAAAGCGTGGCCCCCGGCTTTTGGGATGACGCCGACGCCGCTCGCGCCACCATGGAGGAGATCGCTCGCGCCAAGGAAGATATCGCTGCCGTGGATACCGCGCGCGGCGAGCTATCTGACGCCCGCGCGGCGCTGGAGCTTGCCGAGGAGATGGGCGACGACCCCGATGCCGCCGCATTGCGCGAGGAGGCTGCCGCTACGGCAGAACGCCTGGCCCGCGCTATCGACGAGCTCGAGCTTTCGAGCTGGTTTACCGGTGAGTTCGATCACGGCGACGCGATTGTGACCATCAAGCCCGGACAGGGTGGCCTGGAGGCACAGGACTGGACCTTCATGCTCTTTAAGATGTACATGAAGTACTGCCAGCGTCGCGGCTGGAAGGTCACCATTAACGACTGCCCCGCGGCTGAGGTCATCGGCATCGACCGTGCGACCTTTACCGTCGAGGGCAAGGACGCGTTTGGCATGCTGCGCGCCGAGGCCGGCGTTCACCGCCTGGTACGCATCAGCCCCACCGATGATAAGAAGCGCCGCCAGACCACGTTTGCCGGCGTCGAGGTCATTCCCGTGTTGCCTGACGATATCGACATCGAGATCAGTCCCGACGATATCCGCGTGGACGTGTATCACGCGAGCGGTCCGGGCGGCCAGGGCGTCAACACCACCGACTCTGCCGTACGCGTGACGCATTTTCCCAGCGGCATCGTTGTCACTTGCCAAAACGAGCGCAGCCAGATTCAAAACAAGGCCGCGTGCATGCAGATTCTCAAGGCCCGTCTGTACGAGATCGAGCTCGAGAAGCGCGCCGAGGCCCTGGATGAGATTCGCGGGCCCAAGACCACGATCGGTTTTGGCAACCAGATTCGCAGCTACGTGCTCTACCCGTATCAGATGGTCAAGGACCTGCGCACGGGCGTGGAGACCAGCAACGTCGAGGCCGTTCTCGACGATGGCGATCTGGATCCGTTTGTGATCGGCTACCATCGTTGGGCAACCGGCAACGCCGATGCGGAAGCATCGTCTGCCTAGGCACATGATTGGCTCCGGGTCGGTGCAAACACTGCGCAGGGGTGGTATTTGCCCGGTGAATCGGTAGAATCGAATACAGCAAGAAGTTCAAAGCGCACTCGTTTGGGTGCGCTTTTTTGAGGGAGGCAGCATGGCATATCGTCTGGACATCAAGCGCATTCTTTCGATGAACTTCTTTCATGACTTGCCCAAGATTATGTTTGGCTGCGCCCTGGCAGCTATCGCGACAGACTTGTTTTTGATCCCCAACGGCCTTGCCGCCGGCGGCGTCACAGGCCTTGCCACCATTATTCAGGCGGTCGGCGCCTCGCATGGCATATCGCTTCCCGTCGGTATCCAGACCATCGTGATGAATGCCTTGCTGCTGCTGGTTGTTATGCGCGAGGGTGGCATGTTCTACGTGGTGCAGACGGCGACCGGTTTTGTGCTGCTGGGTTTTTTCACCGACCTGTTCGCTCCGTTTGTGGCGCCGCTGGCACATGCCGACCTGATGCTGCCCGCTATGTGGGGCGGCATTATCACGGGCATCGGGTATGGCATGGTGTTGCGCGCCGGTGCCAACACTGGCGGCTCTGACACGATCGGCCAGATCATCTCGCGCAACACATCGCTGCCGGTTGGCTCGACCGTCATGGCGATCGATGTTGCCGTGTGCGCGCTGTCGGCCCCGGTCTTTTCGGTCGAAAACGCGCTGTATGCGGGCCTTTCGATGGTCATTAGCGGCTACGTGATCGATGCCGTGGTCGACGGTGGCAACAGGCGCCGTATGGTGCTCATCATCTCGGACAAGTTTCCCGATATCGCGGCCGACATCATGTATGGCCTGGGCCGCGGCTGCACCAAGTTTAGGGCGACCGGCATGTACTCGGGTGCCGAGAAGCCGGTGATCATGGTCATTGTGAGCCGCCGCGAGCTCAACACCCTCAAAACGATCGTGCGCGAGCGCGATCCTCACGCCATTGTGACGGTCGCCGACGTTACGGAAACCTTCGGTGAGGGATTCAAGGACATTAACGCGTAGGGCCGACTGCGTTCCATCCAAAAGACGTTCACATTGATAAACCGTTTCATCAGCGGTTCTGCCTGCTCAATTGTTCAAATAATGATAAATACTCTGGTAAAGCTTCCAGTTTCCAGCATAATGAATGACGTACGTGCATCGCGGCTGTGTTGGGACTACCTTTCCGTGCCGTGCGCATCTTGTCTTAAGAGGATGAAAGGAAGGCACAATGAGCGACGAAGAGCTCAAAAAGGTTGCCAACGAGGTAAGGAAGGGCATCGTCACCGGCGTGCACGCTGCCAAGTCCGGCCATCCGGGCGGTTCGCTCGGCGCTGCCGACATCATGACCTATCTGTACTTTGAGGAAATGAACGTCGACCCGGCCGACCCCCGCAAGGCCGACCGCGATCGCTTCGTGCTTTCCAAGGGTCATTGCGCGCCTGGTCTGTACGCTGTGCTCGCCGAGCGCGGATTCTTCCCCAAGGAGGATCTCGAGACGCTGCGCCACATCGGCAGCCACCTGCAGGGTCACCCCAACATGAACGACACCCCGGGCGTCGATATGTCCACCGGTTCGCTCGGCCAGGGCATCTCCGCCGCCGTGGGCATGGCCGTTGCCGCCAAGCACTGGGGCGACGACTATCGCACCTACGCCCTGCTGGGCGACGGCGAGAGCGAGGAGGGCCAGGTTTGGGAGGCCGCCATGTTTGCCGGCAACCAGCAGCTTGACAACCTCTGCGTGATCGTCGACCACAACGGCCTGCAGATCGACGGCCCCGTCGAGGAGGTCAACGACCCCATGCCGCTCGCCGACAAGTTCCGCGCCTTCAAGTTCCACGTGGTGGAGCTCGCCGACGGCAACGATTTCGATCAGATCCGCGCCGCCTTTGCCGAGGCCCGCGCCACCAAGGGTCAGCCGACCGCCATCATCGCCGAGACCACCAAGGGCAAGGGCGTTTCCTTTATGGAGAACCAGGTGGGTTGGCACGGCAAGGCCCCCAACGATGAACAGTTTGAGCAGGCCATGGCAGAGCTCACGGCCGCCGGAGAGGAGCTCTAGGATGGCAGACGTCAAGAAAATCGCCACGCGCGTAAGCTACGGTGAGGCCCTCGTCGAGCTCGCCAACGAGCACGATGACTTTGTGGTCCTCGATGCCGACCTGGCCGCCGCCACGCAGACCGGCAAGTTTAAGGCAGCCTGCCCCGACCGCTTCTTCGATGTGGGCATTGCCGAGAGCAATCTGATGGGTGTTGCCGCCGGTATCGCGACCACCGGCCGCGTTGCTTTTGCGAGCACCTTTGCCATGTTTGCCGCTGGCCGCGCCTTTGAGCAGGTCCGCAACTCCATCGGCTATCCGCACCTTAACGTTAAGATCGGTGCCACGCACGCCGGTATCTCGGTGGGCGAGGACGGCGCCACGCACCAGTGCTGCGAGGATATCGCCCTCATGCGCGTCATCCCCGGCATGACCGTTATCGTTCCCGCCGACGACGTGGAGGCTCGTGCCGTGACGTGCGCCGCCTACGAGTGCGACGGCCCCGTGTACATGCGCTTTGCCCGTCTGGCCTCGCCGGTCATCAACGACCCCGAGACCTACAAGTTCGAGGTAGGCAAGGGCATCGTCATGCGCGAGGGCACCGACGTCACCATCATCGCCTGCGGCCTAATGGTCGGCGAGGCCCTCGAGGCCGCCGAGCAGCTCGCTGCCGAGGGCATCGATGCCGAGGTCATCAACATGCACACCATCAAGCCCATCGACGCCGACCTGATCGTCAAGAGCGCCACCAAGACCGGTCACGTCGTGACCGTCGAGGAGCACTCCGTGATCGGTGGCCTGGGCAGCGCCGTTGCCGACGTTCTGTGTGAGCAGTGCCCGACGCCGCTCAAGAAGATTGGCGTCAACGACACCTTCGGCGAGTCCGGCCCGGGTGCCGAGCTCCTGCACAAGTACGGCCTGGACGCCGCCAACATCGTGGCGACCACCAAGGAGTTCTTGGCATAAGGCAAGACGAGGCAAAGTATCGCGTCGACAACCGCAAACAAGCCAGAACAGGGGCGTCCTCAAAGAGGGCGCCCCTGTTTATGCTGAATTTAAATTAGAGTCCTGCCAAGCAAAGTTCCCATGGGGAAACGAGCCCATCCCAGCAAAGTGCAATTCAGACCCTTCCAATTTTGTATGCGCAGCATCTCAAGTTGGTGCGTCGGCCCCATAGTAGCCGCAGGCCGGGCGCAGGGTTACCTCCCAAATCTTTCCGCAGCGCAGGCCGGCGTTTGTCCGCAGCTCCGCAGGAGCAGGACAAATGCCGGCCATGCGCGAGGACGATTTGGGAGGTAACCCTGCGCCCGGCCGGTGAGACCCAAACCCCGCCATGCTTCTTATGTGCAGCAAAGCTAATGCTGCTAAAATACAAAGCGCTCATGTAGTTTAAACGCACGACGATAAGGAGCACCAGTGGGTAACCACTTCCGTACCTCCGGTGCGGGCGATGATGCCCCCAAGACGCAGACAGGCGTCCAGGGCAGTCGTTTCGCCACTCCGGATTCAGAGGGCCAGCTTGTTGCTCAGGCCCCCGCTCAGCCGGCAGATCAGGCACAGCCGGCATCCGATCCCTTTGCCTACAATCCCACCAGCGATGTCGCGCTTTCCGGCACGGCGGGTTTTGAGCCCGTTCAGGCCGTGACCGCTCGCGTGGAGCAGCCTCAGGCTGGCGCTGCCACGCCGCAGCCTACCATGGCCGGCATTCCCGACCCCATGGCCCCTGCGACACCGGCTCCTCAGCCTGCGCAGTCCGGTCTCTTTGCCGCTATTCCCGACCCCACGCAGCCTGCTGCCCCGGTGGTCGAGAGCGATCAGGCGGCCGAGGTCGCAAGCCTCGATAACGCGCTCAACAACCCCGATTTTACGTCGGTGTTTGCGCCCATCGATCCGCAGGCCAGCCGCAAGAAGATGGCCAAGCAGGCCGGTGTCGAGCCCGTCATCCTTATGGAGCATGTCACCAAGATCTATCCGGCACAGCCCAACAAGCCTGCACTCGACGACATCAACATCGAGATCTATCCGGGCGAGTTCGTCTTCCTGGTCGGTCACTCCGGCTCGGGTAAGACCACGCTGCTGTCGACGCTCAACCGCGACGTCAAGCCGACGAGCGGTCGCATCCTGGTTGCCGGTCAGGACCTCATGAAGATCAAGAACCGCAAGGTTCCGTTCCTGCGCCGCCAGATTGGCGCCGTGTTCCAGGACTTTAAGCTCCTGCCGCAAAAAACCGCCTACGAAAACGTGGCGTTTGCTCTGCAGTGCATCGGCAAGCCCAAGGGCGTCATTCGCAGCCAGGTGCCGGAGGTGCTGCGTCTGGTCGGTCTGGCCGATCAGATGGACTCGCTGCCCGACCAGCTTTCCGGTGGCGAGCAGCAGCGCGTCGCCGTCGCCCGCGCTATGGTCAACCGTCCGCCGCTGCTGATCTGCGACGAGCCCACGGGTAACCTCGACCCGGCGATCTCGCTGGGCATCATGAAGCTGCTCGAGCGTATTAACCGCACCGGCACCACCGTGATCGTCGCCACGCACGACCGCGAGATGGTCGATAGCATGCACCGTCGCGTGATCGCCCTCGAGGGCGGCCACGTTATCCGCGACCAGGAGAGGGGAGGTTACGGCAACTATGGCACCAACTAACGTGGGCTACTCCTTCAAAGAGGCAATCAGTCACTTCTTCCGTAACTGGACTACCTCGCTCGGCGCCGTCATCACGATCTTCCTTTCGCTGTTTATCATCGGCCTGTTCATCATGGGCTCCGCGATGCTGAACTCCGTGATCGGCACCGTCGAGGATCAGGTCGTCATCAACGCCTTTATTAGCGATGACGCCGACCAGGCAGATGTTCAGGCCTTTGAGGCTGAGCTCAAGACGTGGAGCAACGTCAAGTCCGTGACGTACAAGGACAAGGACGACGCGCTGGCCGAGTATACGAGCAAGATGTCGGGCAACGCCGACGCCACCATGAGCGCGCTCGATGGCCAGAACCCGCTGCCGGCTTCGTTTGCAATTGAGATGGACGATCCGTCCAAGGTCGAGAGCACGGCCCAGAAGCTCAAGAAGAACGCCGACTTCCAGAAGATCGCGGATGACGGCGACGTCAACGCGAGCGTGCTGTACGGCCAGGAGGAAGTGAGCCGCCTGTTCCAGGTGACCAACTACATCCGCATCGCCGCCGTGGTGCTCGTTGGCCTTTTGACCTTTATCGCATTCATCTTCATCAACAACACGATTCGCCTGTCCATCACGGCGCGTCGTCGTGAGATTGCGATTATGCGTCTGGTCGGCGCCAGCAACGGCTTCATTCGCGGCCCGTTTATCACCGAGGGCGTACTGCAGGCCATTTTGGGCTCGCTGCTTTCCATCGGCGTTCTGGAGCTGCTGCGCAATCTGATGATTCCGCGTTTGCAGGAGAGCATCGGCTGGATGTCGTTTGCCCTGCCGATGCAGTACTACCTGGTGACCTATGCTGCGCTGATTCTGGTCGGCGTGATTATCGGTCTCTTTGGTTCTGCCATCGCCATGCGCCGCTACCTGCGCGTGTAGGCATGCCTGGAATTCATCCCTTCCAACGGGTCGTCTCTTGCGGGGCGGCCCGTTTTTTGATCCCTAGGGGACGGCAGGAAAACGGATCATTTGGGTAGACTCTTTGGAGTTCGCAATCGATAGTTAGGAGGCGCCATGGGGCGCGATAACAAGCATAAGCGTGGAGCTCGCAATAAGCGCGGGCCGGTGCGCAGCGAACGCCGTCCGAGCCTGACCGGGCGCGTGCAGCTCCATGAGCATAGCGCCTACGTTGTAACCGAAAACGGCGACTACAAGGTCATGGGCCGCGGTAAGCGCGAGATCATGGATGGCGATACCGTAGCCGTGAGCATTAAGAACAGCCCGCACGGTGAGCGGCGCGCCGTGATCGAAGGCGTGGTTGAGCGCGCAGCCATAAGCGTGGTGGGTACGTACCAGACCGCTGGTCCGCTCGGTGTGATCGAGCCGCTCGATTCGCGCCTGAAGGCCGACTTCTTCATTCTGCCCGAGGATACCTCGGCGGATCGTCTGGGCGTCCACCCGGGTGATGCCGTTGTCGCGCGCATTTTGACCTACCCGACGCGCCTGGAATCGGGCACCGTGACGATCGAACGCCGCATTGGCGGAGATGACGCGCCCGATTTGGGCGTTCAATACGTGATGGCGCGTTACGGCTATACCGATAGCTATCCCGAGGCCGCGCTGGACGAGGCCGAGGGGCTTTCGCTCGATGTGTCCGCGGCGCTTAAGGACCCGCTCCGCCGCGATCTGCGCGACCGCTTTGTCATCACGATCGACCCGGTCGACGCGCGCGACTTTGACGATGCCATTTCGCTTGAGCGCACGCCCGAGGGTGGCTACAAGCTGGGTGTGCATATCGCTGACGTTTCTCACTATGTGGCTTGGGACGGGCATATCGATCTTGAGGCTCGCCATCGTACGACATCGGTGTATCTGGCCGATCGCGTGCTTCCCATGCTGCCCGAACGCCTGTCCTGTGACCTATGCTCGCTTCGCCCTGACGAGGACCGTCTTGCGTTTACCGTTGACATTGAGCTCGATGCGCAGGGTCGCGTGCGGCATTACGATCCGTACCCCAGCGTGATTCGCTCGCGTGTGCGTATGGACTATGACGGCGCCGAGGCGCTGCTGGTGCGTGCCGACGCGGTTGAGTATTCGGTGCTGGAAGGCGCCGCTGAGGATGTTGCGGCTGCTGAGGCCTCGCGCGAGGAGGCGCTTGAGCGCGGTCTTGCGTGCGAGGAAACTGCTCGCGGCTATAACGTCGACCTCAGCGATTTCCTTGTCGCCGCCAACGAACTCGCCGAACTTCGCCGTCGTATTCGTCGTGCCCGCGGCTCAGTCGATTTTGACACGGCCGAGATTCGCGCTCTATTGGATGAGGACGGAGTACCCGTGCAGATTGTGGCGCGCGAGCGTTCGTGTGCCACGTCGCTTATCGAGGAAGCCATGCTACTCGCCAACGAGTGCGTTGCAGAGTGGCTGGCAGACCGTGATATCGAGGCCTGCTATCGCGTGCATGAGGATCCGAGCCCCGATAGCCTGCACGGTGCCGCCGTTGCGCTGGCGCAGCTGGGCATCATCGACGATCGCCGTGCTGCCGGTATCGCCCTGGGGAGTCCCGATGAGCTACAGGCTGCAGTTGATGCTGCCGCCGGTACGGCCAACGCACCGCTCGTCAACACGCTGCTTCTGCGCAGCATGCAGCGCGCACTGTACAAGCCGCGCAACGAGGGCCACTTTGCGCTCGCCGCGCCGTGCTACTGTCACTTTACGAGTCCCATCCGTCGCTACCCCGATCTGGTGGTGCACCGCGTGCTCAAACTGCAGTTGGCCTATGAGCAGCTCGGCGGCAAGGACGCCCTGGTCCGTACACCGCGGCTGATCGGCAAGGGGCGCGAGTCGCTGCCGCGCATTCTGCCGCAGATCTGCCGCGCATGCAGCGATGCCGAGCGCGCGGCAGATGCCGCTAGCCATGCGACGCAAAAGATCAAGATTGCCCAGTACTATGAGGATCGCCTGGGCGAGCGCTATGCCGGAACGGTCTCATGGGTCAGCAGCATGGGCCTCTTTGTGCGCTTGGACCTGACGCAGGTCGAAGGCTTGGTTTCGATCAAGAGTCTGGGCAACGAGTGGTTCGAGTTCGACGAGGATGCGCTTACGCTGACGGGCGCCGACACGGGGACTCGCTATGAACTGGGCCAGCGCGTGATTATCGAGGTTTCGCGCGTCAATACCACGCGTGGGCACTTGGACTTTAAGCTTATCCATTAGCCAAATCTCGACTCATGGCGGGAGAGCGGAGGGCGGTCTTTCGGGGCCGCCCTCCGCATTTGGATCATAGCTACCTTGCCGTCCGCTCGGCCGCCCGCTTACCTGCTATTCGAGAGGTAAAACCTACCAAAATAAACCTGTCCCTTTTTGGCAGGTTTACAAGAAAGCGGGGATGAGATGGCGACGGTGTATGGTTATGCGCGGGTGAGTTCGCGCGATCAGAATCTAAATCGGCAGCTGGATGCGCTGGGCGCCTATGGCGTGGGCTCGGCGAATATTTATGCCGACCATGCGAGCGGCAAGGACTTCGATCGCCCGCGGTATCGCGAGCTGCTGCACATCCTGGGAGACGGGGACGTGCTGGTGGTGCTTTCTATCGACCGGCTTGGCCGTAATTACTCCGAGATTCTTGAGGAATGGCGACGCATTACCAAGGAGCTCGGGGTTGCCATTGTGGTGTTGGACATGCCATTGCTTGACACGCGCGCCAGGGCCAGCGGCGCGCCGGATGTGACCAATACCCTGATTGCCGATATTGTGCTACAACTGCTGAGCTACGTGGCGCAGGTGGAGCGCGAGAATATTCATCGGCGCCAGGCGGAGGGGATTGCAGCGGCGCGGGCGCGAGGGGTCCGTTTCGGTCGACCTCGCAAGCCGTGCCCTCCTCAGTTTGAGCTGGTGCGCGATAGCTATGAGGCGGGCGATATTACCCGCAGCCAGGCGGCAAAGTGCCTGGGCGTGTGCGTGGGGACGTTCGATCGCTGGATGCGCGAGGCGGGGTAGGGGTTTGCGTCGCTTTGTCGCTTCCTGTTGCGATTCAAATTTTGATACGGTGACGATGCCATTTGGGGCTACACTCGCTGATATTCAAAAAAGGAGGTAGGCCCTTGGCGCGCGTAAAACAAATAATCGGATGGACCGCGATCATTCTGTTCGCTGCAACGCTGGCGGGCATCTGGGTGCTGACGGAGCAAAATGCGGTGGAGACGTCGTTGCTGAGCGAGTCCACCGCGCGCGTGGTGGAGGGTCAGGCTACGGGCGTTCAGGCTGCCGATGTCGCGGGTGAAGCTCAGACCGAGAACGGGATGACCGGGGGCACCGATTCGGCTGCTTCGAATGTCCGGTCTGGCCGACTTGCTTCCATTCGCATGTGGGTGGGCACGAACGTCCGTCGCGTTGCCCATACCGTAGAGTTTTTCTTCGTCGGATTGTTCGCCTCGGTGGTCGTGGTTTGCTTTTCCAGGCGTCCTTGGAGCGTATGCTCCCGTTGCGTGCCCGTGTTGCTCTTTTGCGCCGTCTGCTCCGTTGGCGATCAGGTACATAAGATCTTTGTTCCCGGCAGGCATTTCGACGTTATCGATTTAGGATTCGATGCTGCGGGCTATGTCACCGCCATGCTGTTGGTATTGCTGGCAGCGGCGTTGGTGCGCTATGCGACTCGGCCGATCGGCGCCCATGCGAGGCGCTAGCCTTAAGACGAGACATCGCGACTGCCTATGCTTCGACATTGGCTACAATAACGGCTGCAATCGCGAGTGGTCGTCGATGTGCAGTTTTCCGGACACCTGTTTTCTCTAAGAAAGGAAATCCCATGACCGTACTGTTTGTTGAATATCCCAAGTGCTCGACCTGTAAGAAGGCCAAGGCATGGCTGGACGAACACGGGGTAGAGTATATCGACCGCGATATCGTTTTGGACAATCCCACGGCTGATGAGCTTGCGACCTGGATTGCTCGTTCGGGACTGCCGGTGCGGCGCTTCTTTAATTCGTCGGGCATGAAATATCGAGAGCTGGGCCTGAAGGCGCGTCTAGATGCGGGCATGACGGATCGGGAGTGCTACGAGCTGCTGGCGACCGACGGCATGCTGGTCAAGCGTCCGCTGTTGGTGGGCGACGACTTTGCGATTCCCGGCTTTAGGGAAGCAGCTTGGACCGAGGCGCTGCTGTAGCGGCTGCGGAAAGTGCGACCCGTTTTGAGCGCTCGGGGTGGGACGTGTTTTCCATCGGAGGGCTCGCTCGGCTCAATCCTTGAGCTGTGCCCATTCGTGCGGACCGTAGACCTTTACGTGCTTGTTGGGCTTGCCGCTCCAGTACTCCTCGTCCATAAAGGGCAGATATGCCTGAACACCGGGGCAGATAAAGGGAATCCGCTGCTGTTGCAGTCGCTCGCGTTGGCGCTGCTCCAGGTGCGCCTCGGATATGACAGTCGGCATACCGGACAGCTCGACGAGGCTTGCCTGGATTCGCTTAAGGTCGGGGAGTCCCGCGTGCCATGACATCCGCATGATCAAAAAGGATGCACGGCGGTATTTTGCCTGCATCACCGTGATGGCGGGGCGCAGGGTGGGATGGATTTTGTCCCGTTCGGGCCAAAGGTCAGCAGTGATCTCGAGGCCCAGGGTCTCCCATAGGTAATCAAGCTCTTCGTCCATGGCGCCTCGATATCTACGTGATCATTGATACTTCGATTGTGTTGCCTGGTGCTATCGTTTTCGCGGTAGAATCTGCCAACGGTTGACGGCTACCGCTCGCGGCGTTTTGCCCTTCGTGTGCAGCGGTCGACTTCACAGGTCCTTCACGTGTCGGCCGTATTTGACTGAATTTCAAAAAAGTCAAAATTAGGGCTTGCGTCACGGCGGGACTTCCCGTATATTTCTTTCTTGCGCAAAGGCACAGCCGAGCGCAGCGATGCAGTCATTGGGATGTCGTCTAATGGCAGGACAGCGGATTCTGGTTCCGTCAATGGGGGTTCGACTCCCTCCATCCCAGCCATTGCATTTGCTACATATGGCCCGTTCGTCTAGCGGTTTAGGACGCCGCCCTCTCAAGGCGGAGATCACCAGTTCGAATCTGGTACGGGCTACCAAAATTGAACGCCCGGGCCTCGTAAGAGACCCGGGTTTTGTGTATTGACCGATATTTAAGGCGCGCGTTGAGTCTGCCGCCCGGACCGAGGAGTTGTCATGGACCTGCCTATCAGCTTGGAAGACATCACGTATGCCGAGAACTATCTGGCGCAGGGCGACCTGGCTACGGCGACGCCGCTGCTTGAGCGTCTGGTGGAGCTCGCCGAGGAGTATATCGACGCTGAGTGCAAGACGGAGGAGAAGCGCCAGTACTTTAGCTTCGACAGCAAGTTTGAGCGCCTGGCCTATCGCCGCGTGGAGAAGGATCCGCGCGAGCTGGTGCAGGTCGAGGTTCCCTTTGACCGCCTGTACTCCGACATGGCGTTTGCCTACATTCGCCAGCAGGATTATGTGAGTGCTCGGAATGCCCTGATGCAGGCCGTGCGTTGGGATCCCATGAACTGCAACTATCGCTTGGACTTGGCCGAGCTGTTCCGCGCGCTCGAGGACAAGCAGGAGTGGGCATCGCTCTCGTTCTCGGTGCTGGAGCGCGCGAGCGACGGTAAGTGCGCCGCACGTGCCTACACCAACTTGGGTCAGTACTTCTTGGAGCCCGAGACCGAGAACATTTCGGCAGCCGTGGGCTGCGCGCGTCTGGCGCTGCGCCTGGCGCCCAATGATGCGCATACGACGCGCCTGCTCAACAAGATCCATACCACCTATCCGGATGCCGCGGACGAGAGTGACGACCATGTGATGGGTGAGCTCGCCCTGCAAGGCGTGCCGACTTCGCCTTCGGCCGAGATTGCCATCTGCCTGATCATGTGTGCGACCGATGCTGCAAGCGACGGCGACAAGCAGGAGGCGACGCGCCTGACGGTGCGCGCTCGTGATTTGGTGGGCGAGGAGGCCTGCGCGGCGATTATCAAACTGGTGCGCGAGAGCGACGCCGAGCTTAACGCCGAGCGCAAGGCAAAGCGCGAGGCTGCGGGCTCAAACGCCGACGACGTCAAGGAGGCCGGCGATGCCCAGTAAGCGCGAGCGCAAGCTCATTTCCAAGAATCGCTCGGCACATCACGAGTACTTTATCGATGAGACGTTTGAGTGCGGTATTGAGCTGAGCGGTACCGAGGTCAAGTCGATTCGCGAGCGCGCGTGCCAGATTACCGATACCTTCGCGCTGATTCGTGGTGGGGAGTGCTGGCTCGTCGGCCTGCATATCCACCCTTATAGCCATGGTGGCGTGTGGAATCGCGATCCCGACCGTCGGCGCCGTCTGCTGCTGCACCGCAAGGAGATCGACTTTCTTGACGGCAAACTTCGCAACCGCGGCTATGCGCTGGTGCCGCTGGAGCTCTACTTTAATACCGACGGCCGCGTAAAGCTGCTGCTGGGCCTAGGCCGCGGCAAGAAGCTTTACGACAAGCGCGAGGATATGGCCAAGCGCGATGTCCAGCGCGAGATCGACCGCGCCCTCAAGGAGCGCAATCGCTAGGCGTTCTGTATAAGTTGCGGTGGAATACGGACTGTTTTGCCTGTTTGAGGGGCTATTCAGTCCTTATTTCACCGCAACTGCGGGCCTCTCATCTTGCTTATACTGTTTTGACACATATGTCTCAAAGGTGGTGTCCGTTGTGGGCGCCGCCTTTTTTTGTGGGTACATACATCCATGAGGTTCCAACCCGCGTTAGGGGAGTGATTGTTATGGACAAAACTGCGTACTTTACCATGCCGAGCGGTCTGTACGTGGTGAGCGCCGCGGCAGACGGGCTGCGCGCCGGCTGCGTCATCAACACTGCGGTGCAGGTGACGTCCATGCCGCCGCGCATTTCGGTTGCCGTGAACAAGGACAACGTCACCTCGGGCGTCATCGCTTCGGCCAAAGCGTTCGCGCTGACCGTGATCGATCAGACCGCCGATATGCTCTACATCGGTAACTTTGGGTTCCGCACCAGCAGCGATTATGACAAGTTTGCCAAATACGAGACCCGCGAGACGGCTCTGGGCATGCCCTATGTGCCCGAGCACGCGGCGGCCCTGTTTAGCTGCCATTTGATCGACACTGTGGATGTTGGCACGCATCTACTGTTTATCGGCGAGGTCGAGGATGCCGAGCGCTTGAGTGACGAGACGCCGCTCACCTACGATTACTACCATAAGGTCCTGAAGGGCAAGACGCCTCCGAAGGCGTCCTCGTATCAAGGCTAGAAATGTTTTAAAAATACTTGCATTATATTATTGAGAATCTATACTGATAAATGAAGTACATCACCAGTCGCGTTTGAGAGGAGAACATCATGGCTGAGGAGAAGAAGACGTATAAGTTCGTGTGCGTCGTTTGCGGTTACGAGGTTGAGGTCGATACGCCCGAGCTGCCCGAGGATTATGTGTGCCCGGTGTGCGGCGTCGGTCCCGATCAGTTTGAGCTCGTCGAGGAGTAGCTCGCAGACACACGGCGAAAGCCGAACATAGCTCTGTCCAAGGGCCTCGGTCGAATTCTCGGCCGGGGCCCTTTTCCTCCGCCCCCAAGGGATCACGGTTGCTGTTGGCCGATCCTGTCTGTTGTGAGTCCGGCCGACCTTTTGTCTCAATCTGTAACATCTAACGGTGGAAATTGGGCCCACTTGTTACATATCGAGACAAACCAAAACCGTCCGGCAGAAGATCTCAATCTGTAACATCTAGACATCGAAAGCGGGTCTAGATGTTACAGATCGAGACGTTTGCCTGAGTAGGTGCCCCGCCCCATTACATCCCTGTCAACAACACGACATCGAGAATCGTCACGATGGCACCGATCCCTACGAGCAGCGCGTTGAGCGGGCGCGAATTGGCATATTTGCCCATGACGCGGCGTGAGCTGGTGAGCCGTATGAGCACAAAGACCGTAATCGGCAGCTGAAGCGACAGCAGCGCCTGACTCCAGATGAGACCTTCAAAAGGATTTGGGACGACCAGGCACGCCGTCACTGCGCCGACGAAACAGGCCGCCACCCCGATCGAGGAATGTCGGTCGTGGATGTCGTATTCCTCGTCGAACATGCCCGCGGTGATGGTGCCCGCCGCCATGCCCGCCGTCACACTACTCGAGAGGCCCGCAAACAGCAGCGCTACCGCAAAGATGGTCGAGCTCGCCGGGCCCAAGATGGGGGAGAGCGTGGCCGCTGCGACGGCGAGGTCGTCTACGACCATGCCGTGCGCAAAGAAGGTCGTTGCGGCAAGGATGACCATGGCCGAGTTGATTGCCCAGCCCACGCCCATCGAAAAGAGCGTGTCGAAGAGCTCGTAGCGCAGACGTTCTTCGATAACCTGCTCGCCTTGGCCTTCGAAGTGCATGGATTGGATGACCTCGGAGTGCAGAAAAAGGTTGTGTGGCATAACGACCGCACCCAGAACGCTCACGATAATCGCGGCAGAGCCAGTGGGCATACTAGGCGTGATCCAGCTTGCGGCGGCTTGCGGCCAGTCGACCTTGACTAGTGCAAGCTCGGCCAAAAACGAGAGTCCTACCACGCCTACGAAGGCGATGATCCAGCGTTCGGCATGCTTGTAGGAGTTCGTCATGAGCATCGCCATCGATACTGCCGCCACGATGACGCAGCCCGCGCGCACGGGCAGCCCAAAGAGCATTTGAAGGGCAATCGCGCCACCCAGGACTTCGGCCATGGCGGTGGCGACAGTCGCGAGATAGGCGCTGGCGAGCACGGCACGTCCCGCGGGGCGGGGCAGGAAGCGAGTCGTGGCCTCGGCAAGACAGGCGCCCGTGGCGATGCCCAAGTGCGCCGCGTTGTGCTGCAGGACGATGAGCATAATCGTGGACAGCGTGACGATCCACAGCAGCGCGTAGCCAAACTGCGAGCCCGCGGCCATATTGGAGGCCCAGTTGCCCGGGTCGATAAAGCCGACGGTGACGAGCAGCCCGGGGCCGATATGCCGCGCAATGTCTAGGCCTCCGTGACCACCGGTGCGTCGGGAGCCAAAGCGTTGTTTGAGATGGTTGAGCATGGTGCGCTCCTGCGTATGGACGGCGTGACGTCGCATCTGGGTCGTGCGGCGCCACGCGTCGGATTTGGGTTGGGGCTACTTGTGCGCTTTGCCCTGATTGGCCACGGCGTCGATCTTGGCGGCGATGGTCGCCGGGTCGCCGATGTAGCGCTTGTCGAGGACGTTGAAATCGGTGTCGAAGGTGTAGACGAGCGGCACGCCGGTGGGGATGTTGACCTTGAGGATCTCCTCGGGCGTGAGGTGCTCGAGCTTCATGACGAGTGAGCGCAGGGAGTTGCCGTGTGCGGCGATGAGTACGCGCTTGCCGGCGAGCATCTGGGGGCGAATCTCGTCTTCGAAATAAGGCCAGGCGCGGGCGATCGTGTCCCTGAGGCACTCGGTATAGGGCAGCTGATCGGGCGCGACATCACGGTATTGCTCCTGGGTGTGGGGATCGCGCGCGTCGTCCGGCTCGAGTGCCGGCGGGCAGACATCGAAGGAGCGGCGCCAGATGAGCACCTGCTCGTCGCCGTGCTCCGCTGCGGCATCGGCCTTGTTGAGACCCTGCAACGCTCCGTAGTGGCGCTCGTTGAGCTTCCAGGATTTGATGACGGGCAGCCACTCGCGATCCATTTGGCCGAGCACGATGTTGAGGGTGTGGATCGCGCGCTTGAGGCGCGAAGTGTAGCAGACGTCAAAGTCGAAACCGGCTTCTTTGAGGGCTCGACCGCCTGCTGCGGCTTCTTCGCGGCCCGTGTCGGTGAGCTCAACATCGGTCCAGCCGGTGAACAGGTTGAGCTTGTTCCACTCGGACTCTCCGTGACGGATGAGGACGAGTTGCATCGTCTGCTGGTCTGCTTGGTGCGCCATAGGGGCCTCCTTGATCTGGCACGGTGTGCGTGCCGTTTGCTTGACGCCGCAAAGGATACCCGTTTTAAGCTTAAAAGCTAACCAAGACTAACAAAATTGTTGTATTTGAATGGGATGGTGAAAGGGGGCTGCCGAAATGTCTCGATCTGTAACAACGAGGGATGGAAATTGGGCCTAGGTGTTACAGATCGAGACAGGAAGAAATGGTCCTATGGAAAATCTCGATTTGTAACAGCTGGCCGCCAAAACCGGCCCTTCGTGTTACAGATCGAGACAAACCAAAACCGCTCCGCAGAAAATCTCAATCTGTAACATCTAGGCGCCAAAATCCGCTCTTCCTGTTACAGATTGAGATGTTTGAAGCGGTGAGCTTACAGGCCGAACTTGGGGCCTATGTTGTCGCCCTTGAGGTCGGCGGTGTCCACTCGTAGGGCGTGCGTTACGCGATTGTTTCGAAACGGGTGGGAAACACAACGGGTCGGCGATGCTCCTAGTATGCCTATTCAACTGACTGTCTAAATATCTAGGGGAGGATCGCGATGCAGGCAGATTCCGCTCAGCAGCAGGGCCTTTATCGCCCCGAATTCGACCACGATGCATGTGGCATCGGCGCGCTTGCCGATATCAACGGTGAGCGCCATCACCAGATTCTGGACGACGCACTGTCCATTCTGGTCAACTTGGAGCACCGCGGCGGCACGGGACTCGAGAAGAATACCGGCGATGGCGCTGGCATCCTGTTCCAGGTTCCGCATCACTTTTTCCGTAAAGAGGCTCAAAAGTGCGGTCAGATTCTGCCGGCAGAGGGCGACTATGGCGTGGCCATGCTGTTCTTCCCGCAGGACGACAAGGGCGTAGAGGATGCCCGCCGCGTGTTTGAGGAGGGCTGTGCCGAGGCCGGCGTGCCGCTGCTCTTTTGGCGCGAGGTGCCCGTCGACCCGCACGACCTGGGCGAGACGGCCCGCGCCTGCATGCCCACTATCCTGCAGGCCTTCCTGGGCCGTCCGGACGACACGCCCGCCGGCGATGCCTTTGAGCGTCGCCTGTACGTGTGCCGCCGCACCATCGAAAAGAAGGCCGATGCCGAGTTTGCCCTGCGAGACAAGATCTTCTACGTGTGCTCCATGAGCTCGCGCACCATCGTGTACAAGGGCATGCTGGTCGCCACGCAGATGCGCCGCTTCTTCATCGACCTCAACGACGCCGCCGTCAAAACGGCCGTGGCGCTCGTCCACTCGCGCTACTCCACCAACACCACGCCCAGCTGGGAGCGTGCGCACCCCAACCGCTTTATCATCCATAACGGCGAGATCAACACCCTCAAGGGCAACGTCAACTGGATTCGCGCCCGCGAACCCAACCTGTACAGCCCCGTGCTGCAGCACGATCTTGAGCGCGTGATGCCCATCATCAACCGCGAGGGTTCCGACTCCGCGATTCTGGACAACGTGCTCGAATTCTTGGTCATGAACGGTCGCCCGCTCACGCGTGCCGCGTCCATGTTGCTGCCCGAGCCGTGGGACCACAACGATAGCCTGAGTGAGGAGCGCCGCGCCTACGACGCTTACCAGTCCATGCTCATGGAGCCCTGGGACGGCCCGGCGGCCATCGCCTTTACCGACGGTCGCACGCTGGGCGCCGCCCTCGACCGCAACGGCTTGCGCCCCGCCCGCTACTACGTGACGCGCGATGGCCGCTTTATGCTGGCAAGCGAGGTGGGCACCATCGAGGTGAGCCCCGAGAACATCCTGACGAGCGGCTGCCTGGGACCGGGCCAGATGCTCGAGGTCGATTTTGCCCGCGGCCGCGTGATCTACAACGACGAGCTGCGCGCCCGCTATGCCAAGGAGAAGCCCTACCGCGACTGGATTGCCGAGGAGACACTGACCGTCGACGCGCTCGATGAGCCCGCCGCGCCCGCGCCCGCCGAGGATGCCGAGGTGCCCGCCGCCGTGCGCATGGCCAAGCTCGGCTATCACTGGGATGATGTTGACGAGGTCGTGCGCCCCATGGCCCAGCAGGGCAAGGCCCCGCTCGCCTCGATGGGTATCGATGCGCCGTTGGCCTGCCTGTCCAAGAAGACGCGTTCGTTCTTTGACTACTTCTATCAGCTGTTCGCTCAGGTCACGAATCCTCCGATCGATGCCCTGCGCGAGCACATGGTGACTTCGACCACGCTCTACCTGGGCAACCACGGCAACCTGCTCGAGGATTCCCGCACGGCCTGTCAGCTGGTGCGCTTGGAGCGCCCATTGCTCAACGAGGAAGAGTTCGAGCATATCTGTGCCATCGACCGTGTTGGCTTTAAGACCCGTCGTTTCCGTGCCGTCTACCGCCGCGATGCCGGCGAGGGCGCGCTGCAGGCTGCGCTCAAACAGCTTGCCGAGGACGTTGAGGCTGCGGTCCGCGACGGCGTGAACATTGTGGTGTTGAGCGATCGTGCCGCTGCGGGCGAGGTGCCCGTGCCGTCGCTGCTCGCCGTGGGCTGCGTGCACAACCACCTGATCCGCGCCGGCGTTCGTACTTTTGCCGACATCGTGGTGGAGTGCGGTGACGCCGTGTCCCCGCACGACTTTGCGGCACTGGTGGGCTACTCCGCGAGCGGCATCTATCCGTACAACGCACATGCGTGCATCCGCGATCTGGCGGCACGCGGCGACCTGGACGTGACGGCCGAGCAGGGCATCGCCAACTACAACAAGGCTGCGACCGCCGGCATCGTCTCCATCATGTCCAAGATGGGCATCTCCACGGTGCAGAGCTACCATTCGGCGCAGATCTTCGAAGCCGTGGGCTTTACGCCGGAGTTCGTCAACGCGTACTTTGCCGGCACGGTGAGCCGTGTGGGCGGTATGGGTGTCGAGGACGTTGAACGCGAGCAAAACGAGCGCTACGACGCCGCGCTCGCTATCCTTAAGAGCCCGGCTCCCGATCAGCTGCCCACGCTGGGCCTGACCAAGTGGCGCCCGCTCGGCGGCGAGGAACACCTCATCGACCCCCAGACCGTCTACCTGCTGCAGACCGCCTGCCGTGAGGACAGCTACGACACCTTTAAGGAGTACAGCGCCCGCCTGCACCGCACCGGCCGTGCCGTGCGTCTGCGCGACTTGCTCGACTTTGATGCCAGCGGCCGCACGCCGGTTTCGCTCGACGAGGTCGAGCCCGCGCTCAACATCGTCCGCCGCTTTAACACCGGCGCCATGTCGTACGGCTCCATCAGCAAAGAGGCGCACGAGTGCATGGCCATCGCCATGAATCGCCTGCACGGACGCTCCAACTCGGGCGAGGGCGGCGAGGACCCGCGTCGCGAGACCCCGCTGGCTAACGGTGACTCCAAGAACTCCGCGATCAAGCAGGTGGCAAGCGCGCGCTTTGGCGTGACGAGCCGCTACCTGTGCAGCGCCTTCGAGATCCAGATCAAGATGGCCCAGGGCGCCAAGCCCGGCGAGGGCGGTCACCTGCCCGGCAAGAAGGTCTACCCCTGGATTGCCGAGGTCCGTCAGTCCACGCCCGGCATCGGCCTGATCTCGCCTCCGCCGCATCACGACATCTACTCTATCGAAGACCTGGCCGAGCTCATCTTCGACCTTAAGAACGCCAACCCCGGCGCGCGCGTGTCGGTCAAGCTGGTCAGCGAGGCCGGCGTCGGCACCATCGCCACCGGTGTGGCCAAGGGTGCTGCCGACAAGATCTTGATCAGTGGCCACAACGGCGGCTCGGGTGCCGCTGCGCGCGACTCTATCTGGCATGCGGGACTGCCGTTGGAACTTGGCCTTGCCGAGGCCCAGCAGACGCTGCTGCAAAACGGCCTGCGCTCACGCGTGGTGCTCGAGGCCGACGGCAAGCTCATGGACGGCACCGATGTTGCCGTCGCCTGCCTGCTGGGCGCCGAGGAGTTTGGCTTTGCGACCATGCCGCTCATCTCGATGGGCTGCTTCATGCAGCGCGACTGCCAGCAGGATACCTGCCCCGCCGGCATCGCGACGCAAAACTGTCGCCTGCGTCGCGGCTTCCGCGGCAAGCCCGAGCATGTCGAGCACTTTATGCTCTTTGTTGCCGAGCAGCTGCGCGAGGTCATGGCGAGCCTGGGCTTCCGCACCGTCGACGAGATGGTCGGCCATCCCGAGTGCTTGCGCCAGATCGAGGTCCCGGGCAACCGCAAGGCTAACCTGCTCGATCTGTCGCCCGTGCTGGCGAGCGCGACCTGCGAGTTCGGTGCCCACATCTCGGGTGCCGACGGCCGTCACTTCCTGCCCCAGATGGCTGCGGACAGCGAGCTCGACAAGACGCTCGACTCCACGCTGTTTGTGCCTTACACGGCCGACGCTCGCGCGCACCTGCGCCCGATTCGCTTCCGCGCCGATATCGCCAACGTCAACCGCTGCGTGGGCACTATCCTGGGCAACGCGGTGACCAAGGCACATCCCGAGGGCCTGCCCGCCGGCTCCATCACCATCGATTGCGATGGTTCGGCCGGTCAGAGCTTTGGCGCCTTCCTGCCGCGCGGCATTACGCTCAACGTGTGCGGCGACGCCAACGACTACTTTGGCAAGGGCCTTTCGGGCGGCGAGGTGTCGGTGCGCCCCAACCCGCATGCGACCTACAAGTTCGACGAAAACATCATCGTGGGTAACGTTGCGTTCTTTGGCGCCACGAGCGGCCACGGCTTCATCAACGGCCTGGCCGGCCAGCGCTTTGGCGTACGCAACTCCGGTGCCACCGTGGTGGTCGAGGGCTGCGGCAACCACGGCTGTGAGTACATGACGGGCGGCCTGGCGCTCATCCTGGGCGAGGTCGGGCAGAACTTTGCCGCCGGCATGACGGGCGGCGTGGCCTATGTCTTTGACCAGTACGGCACGCTCGATGCCCGCGTGAACCACGAGAGCGTTGAGCTCAAGGCCCCGACGGCCGGCGAGCTGGCACAGATTCGCGAGCTCATCCAAGAGCACGTGGACGCGACGCAGAGCCCGCGCGGCATCAAGCTGCTCTACAGCTTTGAGACGATGAGCAAGCACTTTGTGAAGGTCATTCCGACCGAGTACGAGCGTGTGCTGGCGATTGTCGCTGCGAGCGAGGCCGTCGGCAAGACGCATGCGCAGGCAGAGGAGCTGGCGTTTGACATTGTGACCGGTCGCGCGAGCGCCGCGGATGTCGCTCGCTTCGATATTGCGGGCGGTGCTGCGGGTGCTGCGTCCGTGGCCGCCAGCTCTGTTGCTTCGACCAAGAAGGAGGCGTAAGTGCTATGGGTAAGCCCGGTGCTTTTCTTGATATCGATCGCGTGACCCACGAGCTTCGCCCCGTGGAGGAGCGCAGCCGCGATTTCGATCCGCTGTACGTGGAGCTTGACGACGATGCACGCCGTGCCCAGGCGAGCCGCTGCATGATGTGCGGCGTGGCGTTTTGCCAGATGGGCGCGAGCTTTGGCAAGGCACGCCCGAGCGGCTGCCCGCTGCACAACCTGATTCCCGAGTGGAATGAGTTGGTGTACCGCGGCCGCTGGGACGAGGCGGCCGAGCGCCTGTCGCTCACCTCGCCCATGCCCGAGTTCACGAGCCGCGTGTGCCCGGCGCTGTGCGAGGCCGCGTGCAACCTGGGTTCGGTCGATGGCCAGCCCACGACGATCCATGACAACGAGCGTGCGATCAGCGACCATGAGTGGGCAAACGGCGGCCCGCGCCGCTTTGAGCCGGCAGGGGAGGACGCGCCCTCGGTTGCCGTGGTGGGCTCCGGTCCTGCTGGTCTGGTGGCAGCATGGGAGCTTGCGCGTCGTGGCGCCCGCGTGACGGTGTTTGAGCGCGACGACCGCCCGGGCGGCCTGCTCATGTACGGCATTCCTAACATGAAGCTCGAGAAGTCCGTTGTCGAGCGTCGCGTGGCGCTCATGCGCGAGCTGGGCATTGTGTTCGAGCTGAGTGCTGATGCGAATGACCCTGCGGTGGCGGCCAAGCTCAATGGCTTTGACGCCGTCGTGGTGGCTGCTGGTGCCCGCGCTCCGCGTGGGCTTTCGGCTGCGAACGTGGATGCTCCCGGCGTGGTGTATGCCGTGGACTACCTGACGGCTTCGACCGTCTCGGTGCTCGACGGCGGCGAGCCCGCGGTGAACGCGCGCGGCTTGGACGTCGTGGTCATTGGCGGTGGCGATACGGGCAACGACTGCGTAGGTACCGCGGTGCGCCAGGGTGCGCGCAGCGTGCGCCAGTTTGAGTTCTTGCCGGCTGCGCCCGATAAGCGTGCGGCGAGCAACCCTTGGCCGCAGTGGCCCAATGTAAAGAAGACCGACTACGGCCAGCAGGAGGCCATTGCCGCCATGGGCGGCGAGATGCGTGCCTGGGGCGTGGATACCCTCGAGGTGCTGCTGGACAAGAAGGGCGCGGCTGCGGGTCTGCGCGTGGTCGATCTGGACTGGTCGGCGGGAAAGCCCGAGCGCATCGCGGGTTCCGAGCACGAGGTGCCGGCGCAGCTGGTGCTCATCGCCTGCGGCTTTACGGGCCCGGAGCACGGTGTGTTCGACGCCGTTGGCGTGTCTGTTGCCACCGCTGGTCGTCCGCTGCCGGTGATGGCTGCCGAGGGCTCGCACCTCGCGGCTCGCACGGAGGGTGTCGCCGCGGATGCCGCGCCGGTGTATGTGGCGGGTGATGCCCGCAACGGCAGCTCGCTCGTGGTGAACGCCATGGCCGATGCCCTGGCCTGCGCTGCCGAAGTCGCAGACGCGCTGGAGCTGTAAAGTAGTCATTTAAGAACGTCCCCAATGACTGGTCATTTTTGTCTAGTCGTTGGGGACACTCTTTGCGAGCGATTTGCTCGTTTGTCGACGTGTGGGTGCTCATTTGCCGACTTCTTGGGCTGTGGCCACCTGTTGTTTCTGTGGTGGCTGCGGGCATCTGGCTCAAAAGGGCGAGTTGGCTGTCTATGTTTACCTGCTGTTTTGTTGCGGTGTGCATTTTCGGTCAAGCTTTTCGTCAAGTGTTTGGTCAGCATCTGGTTTGCTGCCGGAGGCCTATTTTGCCCGCGCTGGTCGTGGCTGCCCACCCTCCTCGTAAGCTCAAATTGAGGTCCATCAGTTTGAGGAGGATGCCATGACTGACCACGCTTTTGACCGAGCAGAGCTGGCTGAAGCTGTCGGCAACGATATTGCCGACATGGCTCACTTTTGGATGCTGCGGAAGTTTCAATTCCTGGAGCCGGCGCGCGAACAGTTCGAGATCATTGTCGACCCGTGGCTCAGCTATTGCGCCGAGCCTTCGCAAAACGAAATCATGGCCTACAACATGGCGTTTACCGATTGGCTGCTGTTTGAGCGCCCCTATCGCCATGGCAAAACGCTGCTCGAGCTATATGTTGACGAGCCGCCGGCATCGCTTTCGCCTGCCTCGCTCAAGCGGCTCGAGCAGGTACGCGACACGCAGTATTTCTCGCGCTTTGGCATTTTGGACAAGAATCCTGCGTCCGGCATGGTCGTGCTGAAGGACACGCGCACCGATCATCGCTTTGATGTCTACGATTCGCATATCGTGCAGAAGGAGCACTGGAGTGACGGCGCGATTGCGGTGCGCCTCGCCTGCGTCGACGATGTCTGGCTTACGGCGGGACAGCTCTACCTGTATGACATCGCGCGGCTGAGCGATACGGCGGTCGATGGGCCGGGTGCGGTGCATCCGGAGGACCTGCAGGACGGCTTTGACACCTCGTGCATCTGCTTCTTCTTGCGTCTGGTCCGCGACATCATGGGCGCCCAGGGGCGGTACGTAAAGTCGCTCAACATCTACGAGCAGGAGTGGGAGTAGGGGATGGGTAGTTGTCGCCTGCCTTGCCTTTTGCCTTTTTGTCTCGATCTGTAACGTTTGGGGGCAAAACACCGGTCTACCTGTTACAGATCGAGACGTTTGTCGGCGGCAGCGGCGGCGGCGATGGCCCATTTCTCCGATGTGGTGGTGATGAAAGTGTCTAATACCGTTCTTAAACATATGCAGGCGACACGTAACACCTTGGCGCGGAATAGGATGCTTGCCAGGCTCGCGAAGGCGGCTGAACAAGGCATGCTGTTTGTGACGCACGACCATGCCGAGCTCATGTGGCTGCGGCGTCATGTGGGAACCGATGATATTGCGGAGCCCGAGCCGTATTTGTTCTGCTTGCAACATGATTGGGTTGTACTGACGCCGGCGGAGCGAGCACTGCGGACCATCAAAGGGCTTGCAGAATTTCATCCCGATTGGGCGTTTTGGGGTTATGACGCGGCACTTTTGTGGGGTCTGGAGGTGACGAATGATCTGCTTGGACCGCGATTTCTTGTTAAGACAGGTTGCTCGGTGCCGCTGAGTGCGGGATGCCGGCTGTTGCGTCCGCAGGCGGCGGGTGCGCTTGAACAAGTCGACGGCGTGCGGGTGACGCCGTTTTGGCGCACGGTAGAGGATTGTCTGCTGCGTGCGCCGTTTTCGTATGGTCTGGCGATCGCCGATTCTGCGCTGCGGGCGAAGGGCATATCGCGCGACGACCTCTGCGAACGGCTCCAGGCCGATTGCGAGGGCAGACGCGGGTATCGCAGAGCTCAGGTGATTGCGTCGCATGCGGACGGGCTGTCCGAAAACGGTGGCGAGTCTCGTATTCGGGCGTTCTTTATTGCATACGGTTTTCCGGTGCCAGAGTTGCAAGTGGAGTTTCGTGACCCGCTTGATCCGAGCCAAGTGTTTCGCGTCGACTATTTGTGGAGGCTCGAGGACGGAACGTGCGTGATTGGCGAGTTGGACGGAAAAGGGAAGTATACCTTACAGAACGACGAGGGTCGGGAGTGGGTCGACCCGTTCGTGGCAGAACGTCAGCGGGAGTCCCATCTGACAATGCTCGGGCACAAGGTGCTTCGGTTTACGTTTGATGAGCTCAAGAATCCGGGGAAGCTGGTTGAGAAGATGAGACTGGCGGGTATTCCGCGACGGGCCGATTTGGCTGAGGAATGGAGACGCCAGTGGTATGGGCGCTGAGGGGTGCAACTGACGCGGATGTGGTTGTTCCTGCCGAGTTTGTCTTGATCTGTAACAACAAGGGGCCGTTCGGCCTCGCAACTGTTACAGATCGAGACAGAAGGTTGGCTGCCGCTAAAATATCTCGATCTGTAACATCTAACGGCCGAAAACCGCTCTAACTGTTACAGATTGAGACAAAGGTTGGACGCGGCGCCGAAAGATCTCGATCTGTAACATTTGGAAGGTTAAAGACGGTCCACCTGTTACAGATCTAGACATTTCCCGGATGTCGCTGGAATGGGGCTGCAACGCGTTCCATTCTCCGCATCTCCTCCTTTCTCCGTTAACCGATATGTCCGCAGCAACCCTGCCGAACTGGGTAATAATGGACAAATGTTCAAGTTAATCGTGAGGGAGGAGCTCGATATGGCGACTGCCGATCGTCCCACGTTGTTTATCAATGCGACCGTTCTGGATGGTTCGGAGCATATGGAGCCGCAGCTCGATATGGCCGTGGCCGTCGAGCGTGGCATCATTACCTGGATGGGACCGAGCGCTGTGGCCCAAGCTCCAGCGGGGGCCGAGGTCATTGACCTGGCCGGCGCGTATCTCATGCCGGGTCTCATCAATATGCACGTGCATCTGTGCGGCTCGGGCAAGCCAGTTTCGGCGGGCGATGCGGGTGCGCTGATGAAGAAGCTCGACAATCCCGTGGGCCGCGCCATCGTTCGCCACATCCTCAAAGGCAGTGCCCAGCAGCAGCTGGCAAGCGGCGTGACCACGGTGCGCGGCGCGGGCGACCCGTTGTTTGCCGACATTGCCGTGCGTGACGCTATCGATGCCGGCAAGTATCAGGGCCCGCGTCTGGTGGCGCCGGGAACGGGCGTCACGGTGCCGGGTGGCCATGGTGCAGGCTTGTTCGCTCAGGTGGCTAATAGTCCCGCCGAGGCGGCCGAGCAGGTACGTGATCTGTATGCGCGCGGTGCCGACGTCATCAAGCTGTTCGTAACGGGCGGCGTGTTCGACGCGACCGAGGTGGGCGAGCCGGGCGTGCTGCGTATGCCGGTAGAGGTTGCCGCGGCGGCGTGCAAGGCGGCGCACGAGGTGGGCCTGCCGGTTATGGCTCATGTCGAGAGCACCGAGGGCGTACGCGCCGCGCTTCAGGCCGGCGTCGACACAATCGAGCACGGCGCTCCGATGACCCCCGAGATCCTGGAGCTGTACCGCGGCGCCGCGGGAGCACAGCTCGAGGGACGCGCGCCGAGCGTGACCTGCACGATTAGTCCGGCGCTGCCGTTTGTACTGCTCGACCCGGAGAAGACCCATTCGACCGACACACAAAAGAAGAACGGCGACATCGTGTGTTCGGGCATTATCGAGAGTGCTCGTGCGGCGCTGGAGGCTGGCGTTAAGGTGGGCCTGGGCACGGACTCGAGCTGTCCGTTTGTGACGCAGTACGACATGTGGCGTGAAGTCGCTTACTTTGCCAAGTACGTGGGCGTGAGCAACGCCTTTGCGCTGCATACGGCGACGCAGGTCAATGCCGAGCTGCTGGGCCTAGGCGGCGAGACCGGCACGGTCGAGTGCGGCAAGGCCGCCGATATCCTGGTGACGCACGAGAACCCGCTCGATGACCTGTGTGCTCTGCGTGAGCCAATGCACGTGATGTGCCGCGGCAACCTGGTGCGCAAACTCAAGGTGAAGCGTATTCCCGAGGTGGACGCCGAGCTCGACGCGATTATGGCCATGCCTGCCGAAGCGCTGGCCGAGGAGCTCGCCCGCGACGGCGTGGCATAGGTGTGACAAAGGGGCGGCCCCTATGCCGCGTTCAAAAAAACCGAGGTCTCCACACGGGGCCTCGGTTTTTATTCTTCCTATGGTGTAGCTGCTAGGAGCGTGTCTCCATCTTGGCGTGGCACTTGGGGCAGGTGACGCGGATCTTGCCCTTGCCCTTGGGGACGGACAGCATCTGGCCGCAGTTGGGGCACTTGAGGTAGGCCGTGGTCTTGCGACCCTTCCACATCTTCTTTGCCGTGCGCTTGGCACGCTCAAAGTCTTCCTTGCTCGTTCCAACTGCGCGCGAGGTGCTGGCCGCTGCAGTTCCACCGCCCAGGCTGGCGACGAACTTGCCCAGGCAGGGGACGTTGGCAGTCGCGGCAACGAAGGCATCATTTTCCTTGCGGCGGGCGTCGATGTTTTTGGACAGGCCGCGCAGCACGCCGAGCACGATCACGGCGATGGCGATCCAGCCGAGCCACTGGATACGGGCCATCGACCCGATCATCGCGATGATAATGCCTGCGAAGCCCAACACGACGGTGAGTTCATCGGCGCCGTTGCGACCCTTCATAAAGTCATTCATGCGAATTGCCTTTCGTTCGATATACTGCACGCCTTTATACCCGATTTAGAGCAAGGGGGACAGGTTAATCTGCACCAGTGTGGTGCAAGCATACCTGTCCCCAGAACACCAAGACGGTGCAAAGAAGATTGTTCCCAATGCCCCAATTACTTGGAGAGCTTGTCGACGACGCGTTCAATCTCGGCAAGCTTGGCGGCCTTGAGCTCCTCGTCGCCCGATTCGATTGCCGAAGTCACGCAGCCTTCGATATGCGCCTTGAGCACGTCGGCGTTGATGCGCGCGAGGAGCGCCTGTGTGGCCATGAGCTGCGTAGAAATATCGACGCAGTAGCGGTCCTCATCGACCATCCGCAGGATGCCGTCGATCTGACCGCGTGCCGTCTTGAGCATGCGGGTCACCGATTTATGGTCTGCCATCATGGCGGGTTCTCGTTTCTGGTCGGGGGGGGGGGGGGGGGCGGGTCGTTA
>NZ_QROG01000021.1:32875-41545 GCF_003474585.1 Collinsella sp. AF39-11AT
GTGCGGGTCGTTACGCGGCGGTTACGGACAGGGCATGGAATTTCTCACCGGTGTCTTCGACGGCGGCAGCGAGCTGCTCAGCGGTCACGGTGTCGGCGCACTCCACCTGTACGGTCTGAGTCTCGTGATCGGCATCGGCGTCGGTCACGCCGGCAACGTTGAGTAGTGCCGTCTCGACAGTAGCGTCGCAGTGGCCGCACATGAGGCCGGAAGTCTTAATTGTGTAACGCATGGGTATTCCTCTCTGTTGTGTCGGCTTTCCCAGGCACCCGACCTTGACCTTCAAGCCGTCGCTCGCGTACCAAAGTACGCGTCGCTCCTCTTTCAGGTCAATCTCGGGCACTTGGAAAACCCGTTCTAAATGGACTTAATGGTGAGCCTATTTTGCCACTTTAGGCTTAAAGGATTTCAGGCGCAGCGCATTGCTTACGACGCACACGCTCGACAGGCTCATGGCCGCGGCGCCAAACATCGGCGAGAGCTGCCATCCGGTGAGCGGGAAGAACACGCCCGCGGCGAGCGGAATGCCGATGCCGTTGTAGAACAGTGCCCAGAACAGGTCCTGCTTGATGTTGCGGATCGTGGCGCGCGAAAGCTCGATGGCGCGGGCGACGTCCATGAGGTCGCCGCGCATGAGCACCACGTCGGCGCCCTCCTTGGCGATGTCGGCGCCGGTGCCAATGGCAAGGCCCACGTCGGCGCGCGCCAGGGCGGGGGAGTCATTGATGCCGTCGCCCACCATGGCGACCTTGCCGCCCGCATCCTGCAGTTCGCGCACGTGGCGTTCCTTGTCGGCGGGGAGGACGTCGGCGATAACCTGTTCGCTGGTGAGTCCCACGCGGCGGGCGATGGCCTCGGCCGTCACGCGGTTGTCGCCGGTGAGCATGCGCACGTCGACGCCGAGCTTGCGGAGCGCGGCGATGGCCTCGGCGCTCGTTTCTTTGACCTCGTCAGCCACGGCGATGGTGCCGGCAAGCTCGCCGTTCTTGGCAAAGAACAGCGGCGTCTTGCCCTCGGCAGCGAACTGCTCGGCAAGACCGGCGGGCACCTCCGCGCCCAGCTCGTTCATCAGGCGCACGTTGCCGGCCGCGATGACATTCTGCCCCTCGCGTGCCGTAACGCCTCGCCCGGGCACGGCGGCAAAGTCCTCGACCATGCGCGCGACGATTCCGCGCGACTCGCACTCGGCCATAATCGCCTCGGCCAGCGGGTGCTCGCTCGAGCGCTCCAACGCGGCGGCCAGCTTGAGCAGCGCTTTTTCGCTCATGGCGGGCGAGCCGTCGGCGCGTGCGGCAACCACAATGTCGGTCACGGCCGGCTTGCCGCGGGTGACGGTGCCGGTCTTATCGAGCACCACGGTGCCCACGCTGCGCAGGTTCTCCAGCGCCTCGGCGCTCTTAAACAGAATGCCCATCTCGGCGCCCTTGCCGGTGCCCACCATAATTGCGACGGGCGTGGCCAGACCCAGTGCGCACGGACAGCTGATCACCAGCACGGCTACGGCGGAGGTGAGCGCCTCGTTGATGCTGCCGGTCAGTGCCATCCACACCACAAAGGTCACGGCCGAGATCACAAACACCACGGGCACAAACACGCCGGCGACCTTATCGGCCATGCGGGAGATGGGCGCCTTGGTGGCGTTGGCGTCCTCGACGAGCTGGATGATTTTGGCAAGCGACGTGTCGGCGCCCACGCGTGTGGCACGGAAGGTAAACGAACCGGTGCGGTTGACGGTGGCGGCGTTGACGGTGTCGCCGGCGGTCTTTCCCACGGGGATGGACTCGCCGGTGAGCGCACTCTCGTCCACGGCCGACGCGCCCTCGAGTACCACGCCGTCGACAGGGATAGACTCGCCGGGGCGCACGCGCAGGACCTGGCCGGGAAGGATGCTGTCGACGTCCACCGTGGTCTCGCTGCCGTCCTCCGCCACGACGGTCGCGGTCTTGGGCGCCAGGTCGATCAGCGCCTCGATGGCGCCGCCGGTCTTGGATTTGCTGCGCGTCTCGAGGTATTTACCCACGGTGACGAGCGACAGGATCGTGCCGGCGCTCTCAAAATACAGATTGTCCATGCCCGTCATCATGGCCTCGTGGACCTGACCCGCGGCTAACTGGTCGGCCATGATGAACATGGCATAGAGCGACCAGGCGACGGAAGCGGTGGCGCCGACGGCGATGAGCGCGTCCATGGTGGGCGCGCCGTGAACGAGCGATTTAAACCCGTTGATAAAGTACGCGTCGTTGACATAGACGATGGGGATGAGCAGGACAAGCTCGGTGAGGGCGAGCGTCATGCTGTGGATGTGGTCCGTGAAGATGCCGGGCAGTGGCCAACCGAGCATGTGCCCCATGCCTATGTAGAACAGCGGGATGAGGAAGGCGATCGAGACGATGAGGCGGGCGCGCATGGCAGAGGCGGCGGCCTCCAATTTTTTGGTGGGCGACTCCATGTGGGCGGCGCCGGACCTGACCTGCGTGTTGCCGCTTGAGCCGGCGGCACCGGTGCCCGCATCGACGGGTGAGGCCGAGTAGCCCGCACGGTCGACGGCGGTGCAGATATCGTCGGAGGTGACCTGCGCGGGGTCATAGTCGACCATCATGGAACCAGCGAGTAGGTTGACCGCGACGCTTTGGACGCCGTCGAGTTTGCTTACGGCGCGGTCCACGTGCGCCTGGCAGGCGGCGCATGTCATGCCGCCCACGTCGAACTTATCTTGAGCCATGGCTTCTCCTTTCCGTGGTTCGGTGTTGGAATTGTTAACTTGCCGATACTATACACCCATACCCCCTGGGGGTGTCCAGTATAGAAAGAAATGTATGACATTTCGTTACAGATGAGGGTGGCTGCTCAATCGTTGGCAGCTCATGTCAAACATCTCGATCTGTAACATCTAGCGGGGAAAATGACCTCTAACTGTTACAGATCGAGATTATGTTTTGCGATGTTTGAGTTCGTCTCAATCTGTAACGTGTAGACCCGGTTTTGTCTCGTAACTGTTACAGATTGAGACAATCGGCCCAGACCCGCCTCGTCATCTGTGGTTTACGTGGGGGCATGCGAAGCACGGGTATACTAACCGGCGGCGAATCTGCTCCATCGCTTAGAGCTGCTGCGTCTGGACGGCGCGTGATAGGGCTGCCAAAGCGATCGCCAGCGTGCTGAGCAACGTCCTCTCTGTGCGCACCCGTTTTTGTATGTATTAGCGCACTACCAAGCACGCCCCGCGCGGCCGCATGCCGTGCCCATAACGCGTGCAGATAAGGAACAACAACATATGCGTAATTCTGTATCCGACGTCACCGACGCCGAGATTCTGGACGAGACCCGCGAGGCCATGACCCAGGCTGCCTTCGATGCGGCTGACGAGGCCAGCGCCGCCGAGACCGTCGAGTCCGCTACCGAGAGCCTGCCCGCCTTTGACGAGCTGGGGCTTTCGGACGAGATGCTTCGTGCTATCGAGAACCTGGGCTACACGGCGCCCACGCCCGTTCAGGCCGGCTCCATCCCCGTGGTGCTCGAGGGCCGCGACTTGCTTGCCGCCGCTCAGACCGGCACCGGCAAGACGGCCGCCTTCTTGCTGCCGACCATGAACAATCTGGAGCACATCGCTCCGCCCAAGCCTGTGCGCGAGCGCGGCGGCCGCAACCGCCGTCGCGGTGCTAAAAAGCCTGAGGGTAACGGCCGTGGCCCTGTGATGCTCGTCATCACCCCCACGCGCGAGCTTGCCCAGCAGATCGACGAGGTCGCCGGCAAGATTGCCGACGTCACGGGCCATGTCGCCGTGACCGTCGTGGGCGGCGTGAGCTACAAGCCACAGACCGCTGCCCTCAAGTACGGCTGCGACATCCTGGTCGCAACGCCGGGCCGTCTGGTCGACCTGATCGAGCAGGGAGCCTGCCACCTGAACGAGGTCAAGGTGCTGGTGCTCGACGAGGCCGACCGCATGCTCGACATGGGCTTTTTGCCCGCCGTCCGCCGCATTGTGCGCGAGACGCCGGCCGAGCGCCAGACGCTGCTGTTCTCGGCGACGCTCGACGAGGAGGCCGTGGGCGAGATCACCGACCTGGTGAGCGACCCGGCACGCGTGGAGATTGCGCCTGCCACGTCGACCGCCGACACCGTCGACCAGTTTGTGTTCCCGGTGTCCATCGAGGCCAAGAACAACCTGCTGCCCGAGTTCCTCAAGAAGGAGGGCCCGGAGCGCACCATCGTCTTTATGCGCACCAAGCACCGCGCCGACAGCTGCTGCCGTCGTCTGGAGCGTAAAGGCATCAAGGCTGCCGCGATTCACGGCAACCGTAGCCAGGCCCAGCGCGAGCGCGCGCTTTCGGCTTTCCGCGACGGCACCGTCGACGTGCTGGTGGCAACCGATGTTCTCGCCCGCGGCATCGACATTAGCGACGTGCGCTACGTCGTGAACTTTGACGTGCCGGCCGAGCCGACCGACTACATCCACCGTATTGGCCGTACGGGCCGCGCCGGCGAGCTGGGCTGGGCCATCACGTTTGTGACCGAGCAGGACGTGGACGAGTTCTACGAGATCGAGAAGCTCATGGACAAGACCGCCGACATCTACGAAGCCGGCGAACTGCATGTGGGTCCCAACCCGCCCGCCGTCGATCCCGGGCGCGATCCTGCCGCCTTTAAGGTGAAGAAGAAGACCAAGCGCGGCAAGTCCAAGAGCAAGAAGAAGCTTGAGCAGGCGCGTCGCGACGGCAAGCGCAACGGCGACGATTACGGCGATGTGGCCGGTCGTTCCAACCGCGGTCGCGACGAGCGTCGTGGCGACGGCGAGCGCCCGAGTCGTCCCAAGCGCGGCGGCAAGACCCGCGTGCGCGAGGGTGTTCAGGCTCGCGTGGACGAGGCTGTGGAGAGCGTGGCCCGCGAGGTGGCTGCCGAGGAGCGCGGCGGTGCTGCTGTCGTCGAGCAGGCCCCGCGCGGCAACCGTGCCGAGCGCCGTGCCAAACAGTTCCAGGGCGAGGCTCATCGCCGTCGCCGCGAGGACGAGGACCGTGGTGGTCGTCGTCGTGTTGAGCGCGAAGACGAGGGCCGTGGTTCGCGCGGCGGCAAGCGCGGCTCGGGCGACCGTCGTCGTTCCGGTCGTGATGACGAGCGCAGTGGCCGAGACGAGCGTCGCGGCGGCGAGGGCGCTCGTGGTAACGGCGGCCGCGGCGGTGCTGGTCGTTCTAACGAGTCGCGCGATCGTCGTGACCCGCGTGCCAGCCGCGATCGTCGCGATGACTGGCGCAACTACGACGATACCCGCGAAGAGCGTCGCGGCGGCTACCGTGGTGGTCGCGGCGGCAACCAGGCCGGTTCCCGTGGCGGTCGTGCCGGCGGTCGCGATAACCGTGGCAGCTATGGCAATAGTCGTGGTGGCAAGCGCGGTAGCAGCTCCCGTCGCCCCGGTGACGGCGGCGGCAAGCGCAAATAACGCACGCATCGCCCGCTAGAGCGAGGTGAACCAAGGGCCCCGAGCAACTACGCTCGGGGCCCTTTTTGTTTGCCGTATCCGATCGCTAGTTCAAATGTGATTTCCTCGGGAATGCATCTAGAGGATGCCGTGGGCCTGTTTCCTACCATGCGGCAATGGGTCCCATGGGGTGCGCCGTGCATTTTTTGGAGTATTCTGCAGTTCGAGTTGTCTGCATATGATTTGACGTCGCCAACGGTGGCCTTCGGATATCCCTAGCGAGCGTTCTGAGTCAGATTTCGTCGTTTTCCGGAGCAGGGGCGCGTCATTCTCGCCATGTCGGGACTTAAAAGGATGCGGCGCCCTACAGTTTTGCCCATCCGCGGCGGTGCTGGCGCGGTCACGTTGCAGAATACTCCGTTTTTTGCACGGGCCAGGATGGGGTACCTCAGGAGAACGCGGCGGTATCCCGTAAATATATACAATCTGTACCGTAATTTATACAAAACGAAGAGGCAGACAGCGTAGGGTGGGTGCATTGGGGTGCCTGGCGCACCGAAACGGGGAGCTCTCCCCATGCGCCGTATACTCTGTCTGAATGTGAAAACGGCTTGACGCGTTGCCAGGCGTAGGGAGAGGGTGCCTCGATGAGCGTATTCGAAATTGTGTTTAGTCCGACGGGTGGAACGCGGAAGGTGTCTGGCCTTGTGGCCGGGGCGCTGGACAATAATACCGTTACCGTCGATCTGACCGATAGCGGGCTAGATCTCAGCGCTGTCTCGATGACTGAGGACGACGTGGCCGTAATCTCTGTGCCGGCGTATGCCGGTAGAATTCCGGCTGTGGTGGCTGACCGGTTGGGCATGGTGCGCGGCAACGGGGCTCGGGCTGTTTTGGTTTGTGTATACGGAAACCGCGCGTTTGAGGACACGCTCGTAGAGCTGGAGGACGTTGCGAAGCATGCGGGATTCCGGGTAATCGCGGCAGTTGCAGCCATTGCAGAACATTCCATTGCGCGACAGTTTGCTGCCGGTCGTCCGGATGTGCAGGATGCGGCGCAGCTCGCAGAGTTTGCGCAGCAAATTCAGCAAAAGCTGTTGGCTGAGGATACATCCGAGCCCTCTATTCCCGGCAATCGTCCTTACAAACAAGCCAGAGGTCACCGCATGGCACCTGAGGCAACAGAGGATTGCGTCTCCTGCGGTGCATGCGCCGCGGCGTGCCCCGTTTGTGCTATCGACAAGGGTGACCCCAAACGAGCAGCTGGCGAGGCGTGCATCTCCTGCATGCGCTGCATTGCCGTATGCCCGCGAGGCGCTCGTAAGCTTGATCCCAACAAGCTATCCGCTGTTTCCCAGATGCTGAGCAAGGTTTGCGTCGTGCGGAAGGAATGCGAGCTCTTTGTCTAGCGCATACGAAATTGGTGCAATGGGGCCAGGTTAATCTGCACCAACCTGGTGCAAACAAACCTGTCCCCAATGCACCAGAGTGAGGAGTGTCCCCGAGTGCCGGCAGAAAAGGAACGTCCCCAAGTGCTGCCTAAATACCGTTTATCGAAGAAAAAATACCGCTCACCGGTCATAATGACTATTCTGGCTTTGGGCTTGTCTAAAATAACTCCCGTAAAAAGAAATGCGGAAGGTTACCGAGTCCCTCGGACGTGGGCCTAACCAAAGTCTTTGAACGAGTGTGTCTCTATGGATGCATTCGCTTGATTTTGGTTGGGCTATATTTATGAAGGGACATGCCACCATGGGTTTCTTTTCTCGCCTGATGGGCGGTTCGGATGAGCAGAAGACTGCAGCTTCCGAGTTCGAAATCCTCGCTCCCGTTTCCGGCGAGCTTGTTCATCTAGAAAATACCAATGACCCCGCTTTTAGCAGCCGTGCCGTGGGCGATGGCGTTGCCGTGGTTCCCCAAGAGGGAACGGTGTGCGCTCCTGTTTCCGGCACCGTCGCGGCGTTGTTTCCGACTGAGCACGCGCTGGGCATCATGTCCGACGACAGCTCTGCTCAGGTGATGCTGCATATCGGAATCGACACTGTTAAACTTGAGGGCAAGGGCTTCCATGCGCTTGTTGCCCAGGGTGACCATGTCGACGCGGGCCAGCCCCTCGTCGAGGTCGATTTCGACGCGGTCCGCGCCGCCGGCTTCGATCCCACGGTCTTCGTTATCGTGTGCGAGCGTTCGGAGAACTCGACTCTTCGTGAGCACGCTTCCGGCCCTGTTGCTGTTAAAGAGCCTGTCGTCTGGCTTTCCGAGTAAATTCTTGTGGTGGGTACCGTGGTTATCAAGCGAGTTTTCAACAACAACGTCGCAATGGTCACTTCGGACGATGGCTCCGAGCTCATTGTCATCGGTCGAGGCCTCTGCTTTGGCCGTCATGCCGGCGACGCTATCGATGAAGCATCGGTCGAAAAGACCTATGCGCTGCAGGAGGGCACTTCTCAGGATTCGCGTACGATTGACCGCTTGGCACATCTTTTGGAGTCCATCCCCACCGTCAACCTCGTGATTGCCGAGGACATTGTTCAGATGCTCCGTCGAGAGCTCAATGTTGATATCAACGACAAGATTCTCATTGCTCTCGCAGACCATATCAGTCTTGCTTTGGAGCGCGAGCGTAAGGGCGTCCCCTGCGAGAATCCGTTGCTGCTCGAGATCCAGCAGTTCTATCGCAAGGAGTATGCGCTTGCGGGCCGTGCGCTGCAGATTATCAAGGAGTATATGGGCATCCAGATGAGCGAAGAAGAGCAGGGTTTTATTACGCTGCATATCGTCAACGCCACCATGCCGCAGCGCTCTGACCGTCTGATTGTTTCGGTCCAGCTTGTTCGCGACGTGCTCGCGATTGTTTCCGAGCACTATGCCACGACCCTTGACGTCACCTCGTTGCCGTACGAGCGTTTCGTTCGCCATCTGCAGTTTTTTGCGCAGCGGGCGCTCGATCCCGCGGCGGGGCAGGTCAATGGCGACGCGCTGTTCCGTATCGATGAAACGGCGTATCCGAGGGCGTTCTCGTGTGCGGAGTCAATTGCCGACCACTTAGCGTCTACCTATAACGTTGTCGTTACCGATGCCGAGAAGAGTTATCTCGCATATCACATTGTTAACCTGCTTGGAGAACCTGGTCTCTAGGCATAACGTGCCCACACATCGATTGATATAAGGCAAGGCTCACGGTCTTGTCCAGGGCACATCTGTCTTAATTTGAGGCTTCGGTAGTTTGTGTGACAAGGGGCTAGCCTAGGCAGCAA
>NZ_QROG01000022.1:0-41248 GCF_003474585.1 Collinsella sp. AF39-11AT
GGGACGTGTCTCTATGGTTTTGTCAACCGCGTGCTTCGCGCCATTTCGGCATGACGCATCCGGGCGCCAGGCGCCCCCGCTTGGTTTCCTCTTTGGTTGATCCCGCCGCCCGCTAGGCCGCGTACGGGACGGCGTCGCGCATGATCGCGTAAATGACCTTGAGCCTCTTCCTCGCGACCGCCTTCAGCGCCTTGCTGTGCCTCATCCCCCTCGCCCTGCACTCCCCGTAGTACCTCCCGAACCTGTTGTCCGTGCCGATGAGGGAGTTGCAGCTGAATATGAGCAGGTTCTTGAGCTGCCTGTTCCCGCCGTGCTGCGGCGACGTCGACCTGATGCTGCTCCCGGAGCGCCTGTCGGAGGGCGCCACGCCGCAATAGCTCGCGAGCTCGTCGTGCCCCCTGAACGCGGATATGTCGATCGACGTCACCAGCGCCGCGGCGGTCTTGGGGCCGATCCCGGGCACCGTGAGGAGGCACTCGTAGACCTCGTCTCCCGCCAGCGAGTCGGCCACGAGCGAGTCGAGTTCCTCGATGTCGGCGTCGAGGGAGGCTATCTCCCGGGCGAGTATCCGGACCGCGACGTCCTCGCCGGCCGGGAGCCGCCTTCCCGAGCGCGACGAGGCCAGCAGCGCCTCCCAGAGCCTCCTGGCCCCCGCCGCGGGGGCGCCCGCGCGCCTGGCGGCGTTCGAGAACCTGCGCCAGCCGGCGGCCGAGCACCCGGCGGCCCCGCCGAACTCGGCCAGCATCGACACCTGCCAGCGGCTCGACGGGTCGACCGCGCCCTCGAGCGCGGGGTCGGCCTCGAGCAGGGTCGCGCGCAGCCTGTTCTTCGCGCGGGTCCTGGCGGACGACGCGAACTCGCGCTGCGACGACAGGATCCGAAGCGAGGCGGTCCCCTCGGGCTCCTCGGGCGCCGGTCTGAGGGCGCGGGGCGCGCCGAGCGCGGTGCGCGCGATCACCTCGGCGTCGATGGCGTCGGTCTTCGCGATGCCGGGGAACATCCCGCGGGCCTGCTTCTCGGCGTATCCGGGCAGGTAGGCGCAGGGGTTCCCGTGCGCATGGGCGCGCGCGAGGACCAGTGCGCCGATGTTTCGCTTCTGGTCGACGACGACCAGCGCGCCGGAGCCGGCCCGCTCGAGCAGCCGGTCGATGTCGTCGGGCCTGTTTGCCAGCTCGGCCCTGAAGGCGACGCCCCCTCCCGCGTCGAGCGCGCACGCGCTGTGCGAGCTCTTCCCGACGTCGATCCCCAGGTAGGCCACGGGCGTCTCTGCTGCTGGCATGGTGTATCCTCTCCCTTGAGCCGGCCGTTAGCCGCGGAAGCGACACCCACATTACCCGGCCGTGGCCCGGTCCGGGCCCGGCACATCTCTATCAGTCGTTCCCCGCGGCCCCTCCCGCCCCGGCGGCAACACGTCCCGGGCCCTCTACGGGGCAGGGGCTGACGGCCGTCCGGGGCGGTCGGCCAGCGACCACCGGTACGGCTCAATCGTATAACCGTGCAACGGAAAAGAGCCGCCCTTTCGGACGACTCAAACTGTAATGGGGCTTTTTTGACTACTTTTTGACTGGGGACATCAGGGTGACGAAAGTAGCCAAGAAAGCCCCGTCCCAAAAAGACTGATCTGGTGCTGCGCCACGAAAAGGCCCCATCTACTACGTTTTGGTCGCAGGGGTCGACCATAGCCGACTTTTTCGGAAATCGGCAAGCTCTCTACCTGCGGTTTCATTTTTGCAAATTCCGAGATAGTCGAGGGTGGTCGGTTAAACGTAGTAGATAGCCGTGTTTCGTGGCAAACGGTCCGACTCGAAACCCATGTCGACCAGCCTCGGATGACCATTCACGAAGTTACGGTGGAATACGGACTGAATTGGCACCTTAAAGGCAAAAACACTCCGTATTTCACCGCAACTTATCGAGGGGATGGGTTTTAGAGGCGGGCGAGGTCGTAGGATCGAGCGGCAGACTCGCCGGCGCAGATAAGGTTGGTTATGGCTTCTTGGGGATCGAGCGCCAGCTCAAGGCCCATGGGCTTGCGGCAGATCGTCAAAACCAGGTCGACGCCCTGCTCATACACCGCATCCAGGTTGTCAGCGCGACCGCCCACGACGGCGACCACCGGCTTGCCATAGCGCTTGGCACGGCGGGCCACACCCACCGGCGCTTTGCCGGCGGCGGATTGCTCGTCCATATTGCCCTCGCCCGTTATGACCAGATCGACATCCCGCACGCGCTCGTCAAACCCAATCAGATCAAGCACCGTCTCCACGCCCGAATGTAGCTCTGCACCGAGCGCTAGCAGCGCGGCGCCCAGACCGCCAGCGGCACCGGCGCCGGGCACGCCGAGCACCGAGCCAAACGTCCGCGCACCCTCGGACACGCGCAGCAATCCCTGAGCCCGTACCTCGGCAATCGCCGTATCGAGCAGGCGGCCGTAGCCGACCATCCAGCCGTCGCACCCGCCCAGCGCTTCGACATCGTCTGTCGGCAGGCCCTTTTGCCCGCCAAACACCGCAAGTGCCCCGCGACGCCCCACGAGCGGGTTTTCGACATCGGAAAGCACCACGACACGCGCGCCATCCAAAGCCTGCAGCGCTGGCGCCAAATCAACGCTCGCCACCTGCTCAAGGCCCGCAAGACCGGGAGCGATATTGCAGCCACGGTCATCGACAAGACGCGCGCCCAGCGCTTGCAGCATGCCGGCGCCACCGTCGTTGGTGGCGCTGCCGCCCAGTCCCATATATAGGGTCCTCGCCCCCGCGCGAACCGCACGAAGCATCAGCTCGCCCACGCCATAGGTCGTCGCGGCCAACGCCGCCGACTCCGTGCACGGCGAGTACCCGATGCCCGCGGCTTCGGCCATCTCAATGACAGCCGACTCGTGCTCGCCGTCCACCAGCATCCGGGCAGCCACGCGCTTGCCCAAGGGACCCGCCACCTCGCAGGTCACAATCTCACCGCCGCACGCGGCAACGGCATCGAGCGTTCCCTCACCGCCATCCGCCAGCGGCAGCGCGCTTACTTGGGCATCGGGCCACACGCGGCGCACGCCCCCGGCAACTGCCGCCTCCGCCTGCGCGCTCGACACGCTGCCCTTAAAGGAGTCAATCGCCAGCAGCACACGGCGGGGCCGGCGGCACGCAGGACCAAAGTCAACTGCCGCGCCAGCATCCTCACCGGCACCTGCAAGCGCTGCGGCGTGAGCGGCGTGTGCTTCAAGATCGGCCCCACAACCGCAATCAGCGCCGCCCGCTCCGCGCAGACCGCCAAAATAGCTACTCAGCAGCTCGCGGCATTCATCCGCCAAGACCCCAGCCGTCACATTAAACCGATGATTCAGGCGCGAATCGGCATTGAGGTCGTATAGCGACCCCAGGGCGCCCGCCTTAGCATCGGCCGCGCCGTACACGCAGCGCCCCACGCGCGCATTAACCATAAGCCCCGCGCACATGCAGCAGGGCTCGAGCGTCACGTAGACCGTACAATCGGAAAGGCGCCAACGACCGAGCGACTGAGCGGCGGCGCATAGGGCCGCAAACTCGGCATGCGCCGAAGGATCCTGGTCGAGCTCGCGGCGATTATGCGCCCGCGCGACAATCTCACCCGCGCGCACCACTACGGCACCGATCGGCACCTCGCCCACCGCCGCGGCGGCACGCGCCTCCGACAGCGCCTCACGCATGAACTTCTCATCGATTCCGGTGCTCGTCATCGTTCGCCTCCCCTGTTGCAAATCCAAAACGATGCTATCATTACGACTCACGGAGAGATGGCAGAGCGGTTGAATGCGGCGGTCTTGAAAACCGTTGAGCGCGAGAGCGTTCCGGGGGTTCGAATCCCCCTCTCTCCGCCACTCTTAGTGACTCACCGGCGTCATGGTCCGCTCGAACAGCGCATCGACCACGTCGGCGATTTCGGATCGGCGCTCCAGTACGTGGCCCGATTCCCACCACATGGTGAAGAGCCGAATAATGCCGCCGGCGACAAACTCAGACGTCGTCTCGAGCGATACGGGCGCAAGCGCATCCTCGTCAAGCGCGCTCATCACGCGCCCGCGTATGGAGCGCGCGATGCGGTCGCAAATCATGCTGGTCAGCATGCCCGACATACTGCTCGCCAAAATGTTATCCATGAGCTGCTCATGCGCCAGAATCAGATCCATGGCATCGGCGAACACTTCGTGGCGAAGCGCGCGCACGTCCTCGGCGCCCTCCGCGCCATCCGCATCGGCCCGCTTTTGCGGCAGACCCGACATGAGTTCATCGATATAGAAGGCAAAGTAATCGTTTTTGTCGCGGAAGTGCTTGTAGAACGTCGTCCGACGAATCATAGCGCGGTCGCACAGCATGGCAACCGTCACGTCCTCAAACCGATGCTCTTCGAGCAGCTCAGTAAAGGCCTCGAACAGGGCCCGATAGGTTTTCTTGATGCGAAGGTCCATACGTATCGCCCTCCTCAAGGAAAAGACATCGCTCACTAATCTGTCGCATATCTTACACCTGTATCGCCCACCCCCTGGCGAACGGCCTCACCTTGGTGGAAACATAACGCTTACCGGAAAGTTCGGTATCGCCAAGGGTTGCGGGTATACTAGTAGCGTTACACCAACGGCAGCCGGCGGAAGACGCCGCGGCCATTCGAAACGGAGACACCATGATTCCCGTCATCATCGGTATCGTTGTTGTCGTTGTGATTGTCTGCGCCATCGCCGGCATCTACAACAACATGGTCACCAAGCGCAATCGCATTGATAACGCCTGGCAGAATATCGACACGCAGCTGCAGCGCCGCAACGACCTGATCCCTAACCTAGTCGAGACCGTCAAGGGCTATGCCAAACACGAGCAGGACACGCTTGCCGCCGTGGTCAACGCGCGCAACGCCGCCGTAAGCGCCACCACGCCCGAAGCCAAGATGGAAGCCGACAACGTGCTGACCGGCGCTCTGCGCCAGCTCTTCGCCGTGGCCGAGGCTTACCCCGATCTTAAGGCGAACACCAACTTTACGCAGCTCCAAGCCACGCTCGAAGACACCGAGAACAAGGTGAGCTACGCGCGCCAGAGCTACAACGACTGCGTGCTCAGCTACAACAACGCCATCCAGACGTTCCCTGCCGTCATCTTTGCCGGCATCTTCCAGTTTAAGGAGCGCCAGGGCTTCGAGGCCGCCGAAGCAGCCCGCCAGGCACCGACCGTCAAGTTCTAACAGGTTGCCAGCGCATCCTTAATCCGCTATATGCATAAACCGCCCCGTCGAATGCATACTTCGACGGGGCGGTTTCCCTTGTCGCGAAGGTCCCCCTCAAGGCGCCGTGCATTTTTGGGAGTATTCAGCATGCCCGACAGCTTCGAGCGCCACGATAAATGCCAAAGACCGCGAATATCCCTGCAAATCAAATGCTGTCAGCCCATAACCCCGCCCATCATTCGTAGAAAACATCGATAAATCCCGATTTTTCGCCCGAGGTCGGTATGCAAGGGCCTTCGATTGCAGAATACTCGCAAAAATGCACGTCGCCACCACCCCCACATGGCGCGACGCAAAACAAAAGCGCGGCCTAAAAGGCCGCGCGCCATCTTTCATTCAGATCTATATTGCCCGTAACGGCAGCGCCGAGGTAACGCAGGCCCGAGGGCAACCTTCCTTTCCGGCGCACTCCGCAGGACGAAAGAACCTCCGCCGCACGAAGTGCGCTGCGGAGGTTCTTGCATGTCCGAGGACGCGCCGGAAAGGAAGGTTGCCCTCGGGCCGAACAGCTATGGCAGCTTACGCGACGGTGTAAACCCAGTCGTGCTTATCCTCGACAGCACCAGATTGGATGCCGGTCAGGGTCTCGCGGAGCTTCTTCATCACAGGACCGATCTCGGTGTAGCCAGCCGGGAAGGTCACGGTCTCGTCGGCTCCGTAGACCTTGTTGTCGATCTCGCCGACCGGGGAGATAACGGCAGCGGTGCCGCACAGGCCGCACTCAACAAAGGTGCCGGCCTTGACCTCGGCCCACTCGACGGGACGCTGGTCGACGGTCATGCCCAGGTCCTGAGCAACCTGAACGAGCGAACGGCGGGTGATGGAGGGCAGGATGGAGTCGGTGTGCGACTGCGGAACGACGAGGGTGCCATCCTCCTTCACGAACAGGACGTTAGCGCCACCGGTCTCCTCGACATAGGTGCGGGACTCGGAGTCGAGATACAGGTTCTCGGCATAACCCTCGCGGTGAGCCTCCATCGTGGGCTTCAGGGACATGGCGTAGTTGAGGCCGGCCTTGATGTTGCCGGTGCCGTGCGGTGCGGCGCGGTCGTACTCGGAAACGCGCAGCTTGACGGGCTTAAGGCCGCCCTTAAAGTACGGACCGACCGGGGTCACGAGAATGCGGAACGTGTACTCAGGAGCGGGAGCCACGCCGATTACGTCACCGGAGCCGATCATAAACGGACGCACATACAGGGTTGCGCCAGAGCCGAAGGGCGGAACCCATGCGGCATTGGCAGAGACGACCTGCTTGACGGCCTCGACAAACTTGTCCTTGGGGAACGGGGGCATCTCGAGGCGCTGCGCAGAGTTGTACATACGCTCAGCGTTCATGTCGGGACGGAAACAGACGATGCTGCCGTCCTCGGCGGTGTAGGCCTTCAGGCCCTCAAAGACCTCCTGGCAGTAGTGGAAGATACCACCGCACTCGGAGACATGCAGGGTGTGGTCGGTGGTCAGGCCACCCTCGTCCCACTCGCCATCCTTCCAATGAGCCTCGTAGCTGTAATCGGTCTTCATGTAGCCAAAGCCGAGGCTACCCCAATCGATATCCTTCTTCTCGACAGTCATATGTCGCTCCTTACATACACAGTTGCATACTCGCGAACCCGCACGCAAGGACCGGGGCCGACCGTGTCGCAACGTCACACGCCCGGAGCGTAGAGCCGGACGGGACACGCGGACGACATCGAAGCCGATGACACGTCGATTCGCATGCACGAGATTGTACTCCGCACACGCATCGGATAAAACGTTTTTCTTTAACTAACTAAAGTATTTTCATTTGACCGAAGCTAGAGAGGCCCGCCACCGTAAACGGTGACGGGCCTCAACGACACGATTTGTGCGCCGGCTCGAGCTACGCGTTCTTTTTGCCCAGCTTTGCCTTAACCAAACCGACCACGGTCGGAATAATCGACACGGCAACAATGCCCACGATCAGCAGCTCAAAGTGCTCCTGCACAAAGGGAATGCCGCCAAAGAAATAGCCCAGCAGTGTAAAGACCGTCGACCAGGTGATACCGCCCAGCACGTTATAGATGACAAAGTTGCGCCAGTGCATGCCGCCCATACCGGCGATGAAGGGCACAAAGGTGCGGATAAACGGGAAGAAGCGACCCAGGAAGATGGCCAGGTGGCCCCACTTGTCAAGGAAGTCCTCGGACTTTTTAATGCGCTCGGGCGTCATGGCCTTGACCTTGCCCGAGACGATGATCTTTCGGCCAAAGAAATGGCCGATCATAAAGTTGCACTGGTCGCCCAAGATGGCGGCCGTCCATGCGACGGCCAACAGGGCCACGATGTTAAAGCCGCCGTTGTGGGCAAAGAAGCCCGAAGCGAACAGCAGCGAATCGCCGGGAAGGAACGGGAAGAACACCACGCCCGTCTCGATAAAGATAATTAGGAACACGCAGCCGTAGGCCATAAGCGGGCCGGCGGCGATCCAACTGGCGATCGCGGTGCGCGGGTCCTTGAGCAGCTCGGCGATAAAGTTAATGAAACCCATGAAGTAAAACCTCTCAGTTGTGGGCGCGGACACGTCCAAGTTGACCAGTATACGGTTGCGGCGCCCCCTCGTGCGCAACCCCACAAAAGCATGACTCCATTACCAGCAAGTTTGCATAACTGACACTTGTCGCCCAAAGCAAAGCAAGATCGCCCTTCTTAATCCCTAGCGAATCGCTATACTTTATTGAATCGCATTGTCACGGCGCTGAGGGAGGGCGGCCAGTGAGCTTTATCAATACCATTCGCGAGGACATCAAGACCGTCCAAGCGCAGGACCCCGCCGCGCAAAACGGTCTGGTCATTTTTCTTTCGTACCCCGGCCTGCACGCCAAGTGGAACCACGTGCCCGAGCACTGGCTGTGGGAGCACGGCCATCGCTCGCTCGCCCGGGTGCTCTCGCAAATCACCCGCCACATCACCGGCGTCGAGATTCATCCCGCTGCACAGATCGGCAAACATTTCTTTATCGACCACGCCATGGGCGTTGTCATCGGCGAGACCACCATTGTGGGCGACAACTGCGTGCTCTACCAAGGCGTCACGCTCGGCGGTACCGGCAACGAGACCGGCAAACGCCATCCCACCCTGGGCAACAATGTCACGGTGGGCACGGGCGCCAAGGTGCTTGGCAACATCCACATTGGCGACAACGTCAAGATCGGCGGCAACTCGGTCGTCGTCAAGGACGTGCCCGACAACTGCACCGTCGTGGGCGTGCCCGGGCGCATCATCAAGCGCAACGGCTGCCGCGTGTTCGAGGAGAGCTTCGACGCCAAGCAGCATCGCGAGTACATGCCCGACGATGCCGCCGAGCAGAGCGCCCTCAACCGCCAGGGCATCAACGAAAACGCCCGTCGCGTCAAGGAACTCGAGCGAGAGGTGGCCGAGCTCAAAGCCCTCGTCGCCAAGCTCGTGGACGAGCGCTAGGGCCGTGGGCAGCCGCCACAGCATGAACGCCAGCACAAAAGGCGCGCCAGGGAATCAGCCCCCGGCGCGCCTTCTTTTCGATGCGACATGCGGGACTGCCCCTTTGTCACCTTATGCGAACTGGCTTAGGTAGAGGTCGGCGTAAGCGCCCTCGGCAGCCAGCAGCTCCTTGTGCGTACCCTGCTCGATGATATTGCCGTGATCCATGACCAGGATGAGGTCGGCATCAACAATCGTCGACAGACGGTGCGCGATCACAAAGCTCGTGCGCCCGCGCATGAGCGCGTCCATGGCGCGGCCGATGGCAAGCTCGGTGCGCGTGTCCACGCTCGACGTCGCCTCGTCCAGGATGAGGATCGCCGGGTTGTTGAGCAGCACGCGCGCGATGGTCAGCAGCTGACGTTGGCCCTGGCTGATGCTCTCGGCATCGTTAGCCACCCGTGTGTCGTAGCCCTGCGGCATAGTGCGCACAAAGAAGTCGACCTGAGCGGCACGTGCGGCCGCGACAATCTCCTCGCGCGTCGCCTCGGGACAGCCATAGGCGATGTTCTCGGCAATGGTGCCATCGAACAGCCAGGCGTCCTGCAACACCATGCCAAACTGCTGGCGCAGCTCGCCGCGGTCCATGCAGCTTGTGTCCACGCCGTCGAGCGTAATGCGGCCGCCGTCGATCTCGTAAAAGCGCATAAGCAGGTTGATGAGCGTGGTCTTACCCGCACCCGTGGTTCCCACCACGGCGATCTTTTGGCCCGGCTCGGCGGCAAACGACACGTCGCGCATAAGCGGCTTGTCGGGCGAATAACCAAAGCGCACGTGCTCAAAAGCGACGCGGCCCTCAATGCGACCCGGCAGCTTGGCGGCCTCGTCCGGCAGCGGATCGGCCTCCATCTCGGGCTCATCAAGCAGGTCGAACACGCGCTCCGCACTCGCCAGCGCGCTCTGCAGCGAGTTAAAAGTGAACGACAGCTGCGTCATGGGTTCGGACGCCTCGTAGATAAACTGGAAGAACGCCTGGAACACGCCGACGGTCATGTGACCGGCGACCAGCATGCTGCAGCCCACGAGCGCAATCACAATCTGCGCCAGGCGACCGATAAAGCGAACCGCGGGTCCGACGGCGTTAATCATAAAGTCGGCCTTGGTGCTCACGCGCGCCAGCTCGCCCGAGGCCTCGTGCACCTCGGCAGAGCTCTGGTGCTCGCGGTTGAATGCGCGAATCACCAAACGGCCCGAATAGCCTTCCTCGACCGCGCTCGTGATTTTGGACACCCACTCCTGACGCTCGCCCGTCACATCATGCGTACGGCGCGAAACCACCTTGGTCACCAGCAGCGACAACGCCGTAAAGAACAAAAAGACTAGCGTAAGCGGCACGCTAAACACGAACATCACGCCCACGGCGCCCACCACGGTGCCGATCGACACAAGCAGCTGCAGCAATCCGCGCTGCATGCTCTCGGACATCTTGTCCAAGTCGTTGGTCGCACGGCTGACGACCTCACCGGGACGATGCGCATCAAAGAAGGCAAGCGGCAGACGGTTGAGCTTTTGTGCGATGCGGTTGCGTAGACGCAGGTTGAGGCGTTCGGCCACGCTCGACATCAAAAAGCTCTGGAGCGCATAGAACGAGGCGGCGGCAGTCCAGATCATAAAGTAGACGAAGATGGTCTTGCCGCAGTTCTCCCAGGTGATGTTGAAGGTGGTTCCGTTGGCAAACGCCACCTGAATGTGGCCCCACAGCTCATCGATCACGCGGGCGCTATATGCCGGCGCGGCGGTGTTAAAGATGACATAGAACACAATGCTCGCAAACACGATATAGAAGCGCCAATGGTCGCCGGCAGCCTCGCTCCACAGGCGGCGCACCGTCGCCCAGGTATCACGGGGCGTCTCGTCTTCGTCTTCGTCATCCACGTCGCGCATGCGCTCTGCCTCGGCGCGGGCACGCTCATCCTCGGCTCGTTCGTTTTCCTCGTAAAGCGCTTGACGACGAGCCTCGCGCCCGGCCGCCGCCTTGGCGGCGTCATCCAGCTCGGTCGACGCGGCAGCCTGGTCGACCGTTTTATCGGCAGCGTCCGCAGCGGCGGCATCGACAAGGTCGCCCTGCTTCTTGAGCTCCTCGGTCATGCTACTCACCTCCCTTCATCTGCGATTCCGCGATGGCGCGGTACACCTCGCAGGTTTCCATAAGCTCGCCATGCGTGCCCAGGCCCACGACCTCGCCATCCTTGAGCACGACAATCTGGTCGGCGTGCAGAATCGTCGAGATGCGCTGCGCGATGATGAGCACCGCGGCGTCGCGCGTCTCGTCCTGCAGCGCATGGCGCAGGGCTGCATCGGTCTTAAAGTCCAGGGCCGAAAAACTATCGTCGAAGATATATAGATCGGCATGCTTCATGAGCGCACGGGCGATGGCCAGACGTTGGCGCTGGCCGCCCGAAAAGTTCGTACCGCCCTGCACCACCGGGGTATCGAGCCCCTGCGGCTGATCGAGCACAAAGGTGCTCTGGGCAACCTGCAGCGCATGAAGCATGTCCGCCTCGGTCGCGTCCTCGTTGCCAAAGCGCAGATTGCTTGCCACGGTACCCGAGAACAGCCACGCCTTCTGCGGCACATAGGCAATGCGCCCGCGAATCTCACCTTGCGAAAGCTCGCGCAGATCGACGCCGTCCAGGCGAATGATGCCCTTGGTGGCATCGTGGAAGCGCAGTAGAAGCTTTGCCACCGTCGACTTGCCCGAGCCCGTCGAGCCCACGATCGCGGTGGTCTGCCCGCGACGACAGGCAAAGCTCAGGTCGCACAGGGTGTCCTCGTCGGCATCGTCAAAGCGAAACGACATGTGATCGAACACGGCGACCGTATCGGCCCCGTCCTTTGAGTCGGACGCGGCCGCATCGAGCGTACGCTGGCCATCGACGATGCTCGGCTTAATCTCCAGCACCTGCTGTGCGCGGTTCAGACATGCGGCGGCACGCGGAAGCGTCAGCACCACCATCTGCGCCATCATCACAAAGAACAGGATCAGAAGCGCGTACTCCAGCACCGCCGAGATGCTCGCGATCTGCATGGCGTGGGCGCCCACGCGGTTGCCGCCCACCCACAGCACCGCCACCTCGGCAATGTTCATCAAAAAGAAGCTGGAGCTGTCGAGCCCCACAAAAAGGTGGTTGACCTTAATGGCGTTGTCCGCGTACTCGCTAAACACCTCGTCCAGGCGCTGCTCCTCGTGGCGCTCTTTATTAAAGGCGCGGATGACGCGAACGCCCACGATGTTCTCGCGCAGCACCACGTTCATGCGGTCGATAAAGCTCTGCAGGCGCATAAAAATCGGCGCGGCGTTAGCGACCGTAAAGACCGCCGCCACCAGCACGATCGCAACCACGACGCCCAGCAGCGTGCCCATGGCGGGATCGATAAACCAGGCGAAGATGATGCCCGCCACGGCCAAAAACGGCACCGGCAGCACCAGTTGAATCGTCTGCAGAATCGCCTGCTGGATCACGTTGATGTCGTTGAGCGAACGCGTGATCATCGAGCCCGTGCCAAAGCGCTCAAAGTCGCTGGCAGACAGCTCAAGCGACTTGTCGTAGACGGCGTTGCGGATATCGCAGGCCACGTTGGCGGCCAGGCGCGCCGAAAGATAGCAGCCCAGCACCGCGCCGCCGCTGGCCATGCCGGTCGCGATAAGCATGTAGAGGCCGTTGCGCAGGATGTAGTCGACATCGCCCGTGGTGATGCCGGTGTTGACCATGTTCGCCAGCATCGTGGGAACCAACAGCGTACCGACGTTGTCGATTAGCAGCACCAACAACGTCACCGCGACAAGCCTGCGATACGGCTTCATAAACCTCATTAAGAGTCGCACGACTCCCCCCTCACCTTGATTCTCGGCCTAGCTCTCGGCAGCGATATGCTGCTTAAAGGCATCGCACTCATCGCCGAGCACCCGAGAGAATTTGCCGATCAAGCGCATAATCTCGCGCTGCTCACATGGCTCAAGCGCACCAAAGGCTCGCTGTTCGGCCTTGAGTGCCGGCAACGCATAACGCTCGGCAAACCGCATGCCCGCTTCGGTCAAACGCACAACCTTGTTCTTACGGCTGCCTTCGGCAAACTCCAACGTTGCGAAGCCCCGCGCCGTCAAGGTTTTAATTGCCGAGTTGATAGTCTGCTTGCTGTAGAACCATTCGCTTGTCAGACAGCTTACGGCAACACTGCCGCCCGCCGTGCTGGTATCGACGAGCATCCAGTAAGCGCAGTCCGAAAGACCGCAGGCGCGCGAGAACTCCGAATAGATATGGTCGAGTCCATTGAGCAACCGGTCGAAGTCGACCAGCGTAACCGCACTATTCATCTATCCCACCATTCGATTGTCCGATTTTTGACCAATTTTGTATCTCTAGATTAGTCCGAGTTTTGACTATCGTCAACAGGCTCTCCGCAAATGCTTGCACTTTTATGGCCTATCGGCAGAAAAAGACCGCCGGCGCGGGGGCAGCGCCAGCGGTCACGTGAAAATCGGGTTTTATTGCCCGTTAAGCGGCGACGGCCTCATAGACCGTAGCGCCCGAGAAGCTGTCATGCAGGCTCTTGCCGGCAATCCACGGCAGCTCGACGACCTCGCAGACCGTGTTGACCAGCTCGGAGCAGTCAGTAAAGTGGCCCTTGTCGTTGAGGGCCTCGCAATCCTGAACACGCCAATAGCCATCGGTGTGCGTGATGTAGTACTCGTGATCGTCAATCGTCACAAAAGCGCGCGTCTTGGAACGCAGCAGCTTCAGAAATCCTTCGAAGTCGGTCTCGACGACATCTCCAGCCTGGAACATGATGTTACCTCCTGGCCCGGCGCCACCACGGCGCATTGATAAACGTTGGTACTCCTTTAGTAAAACCTTTATCAGAGGTTATGCGTTCGTCATTTAGGCAAGTGGTAAAAAACCGCAGGGTAGACGGGATAAAACGTTTAACCATCCCATTTGTTTGTCACATTCTGAAGGTACTTTTATGCAAACCTACTTTCCCAATTGGGATCTACCCTTTTGGCCGGGCAATTGACCGTCTATCGTTTGAGCCCGACGGGTATGAACGGGGCATCTGCAACGCCACCGCAAGGAGACACCATGGAGACTATCGAAGCACTCATCCACCGCCGCAGCTGCCGCAAATACAGTGATCGTCCCGTCGAGGCCGAAAAGCTCGCACGCATTATCGAGGCCGGCCAGTATGCACCCAGTGGCATGGGGCGCCAGCCGGTGACGTTTGTCGCCGTCACCGACCCCACGACCGTTGAGCGCCTCTCGCAGCTCAACGCACAGGTCATGGGCAGCAACAGCGACCCCTTCTATGGCGCCAAGACCGTTGTGGTGGTACTGGTCGACCGCAGCGTGCCCACGCACCTGGAAGACGGATCGCTCGCCATGGGCAACCTGCTCAACGCCGCCTATGCACTGGGTGTCGACTCATGCTGGATTCACCGCGCGCATGAGGTCTTTGACTCGCCCGAGGGCCTGGAGCTGCTGGCCAGCTGGGGCCTGCCCGCCGACGGCAGCCTGCGCGGCGTCGGTCACTGCATTCTGGGCTATGCCGAAGACACGCTACCCGAGCCCAAACCCCGCCGCGACAACGTGGTGTACGTTAGGTAATTAGTTCCGCCGTTCTAACGAACGGCGGACCCGCTCGCAACTTATCTTGCCGATGGAGTTGTCGTCGTTTCGTTCGTGTGGGTCGTTTCGGCGCCGTCGCCCTGTTCGCCCTCGTCCTTTTGAGCGTCGGCGATGGTGGAGGCCGCCGCAACGATACCGCGCTGGGGCGCGACGCCCGTCTGGGTCTGAGCGCCCTCGACAATTTCTGTGCCTGCATGCGCGAGCTCGGGCGATTTAAACATCGCGTCCAAGTTGGCACCGTCGCCGGCGTAGCCAAGCGCAGCGAGTGCGATGACGATCACTGCAACGACGACCGCGATCGGAACATAACGATGCCAACCAGCCGGATTGAGTCCGCTGCGACGAGCCGCCCCGCGGCTGATGTAGCCGAGCGTGCCGTCGTGCTTGAGCTTTGAACCCACCACGCGTTTGCGGTCCCACAGCGAGGACTCTGCCTGCATTGCCAAGCGGGCACCTGTCGAAGGATAGCCGTATTTAGTGCGCTTGAACGAGCCGTCAAACCCCGAGGCGTGTTTGCCCCACGTCACCGATGTTGTGCGTCGGTTAACCGGCGCGGCGCTCCGCCTTCTGCGGCTCGGTTTTGTAGTCTCAGCCATACGCCCCCGCACGCCGTAACCAAATCGAAACAATAACGCTTTGGACTGTAGCACACGCGTCGCGCGCGGTCACGGGCGCCTCGCTCAACGGTCATCGTCCTTCAGTAAGCGCCACAGCGTTGTTCGGCTTATGCCCAGCACCTCCGCCGCACGGGTTCGGTTGCCGTGGAGATGATCTACAACCAGATGCGCGATATCTCGCTCGGTATCGGCCAGCGGTCGCAGGATATACAGGTCGCTTTCGAGTGTCGGGGCGCCAAAGGTTGCGGTCTTAATCACGTCCTCTTGGGCTAGCACTTCCTCCGCCACAGCGCGATCCACCGTGCCCGCCCCCACCAATATATACAGTCGTTCCGAGACCTCGCGGAGCTGCAGATAATTGCGCGGCCAGCGGTAAGCATCGAGCGCCTTCGTCGCCGCGGCAGACAGCGTGGGCGCTGCCGTCCCAAATGCACCAGCGAGATATTCCAAATAGCGCGCAATCTTTTGCGACGTGGCTCCCTGCTCGACGATTGCCGGCGCCACGCTCACCGCACAGGCGAAGCGCTCGGTCACAAAGGCGGCTTGATCACTTTCGCTGCCGCCCGGCATGTCATTCGCCGTCAGCACCACATGGCAGCGCGTCGCCAACGCGGTGTCGGCCATCGTGGAAACGAGCTCGCGGAGACGCTGGGGGCCAACCGTGTTCCAGCCCTCAATGCAAAGCGTCAGCCCCGTTTGGAACAACGGCGATTCGGCGCTTTTGAGCAGATGGCGCCAGCCGCGATCCGTTAGCTCATCGAGCGCAACGGCAACAAAGGGCTGATCGACAAAAGGACCGTCCAGATAGAGGCGCATGGCAATCTCGACCTGACCCGTTCCCAGCTCGCCCTCGAGCATAAGGGGCACACCGCGCGCGTAGCTCTCGGCGACCGGCGCAGCCACCGAGGCAGGCCCCTCAACGATGCCGTACGCGCTCGATTCGTAGCGGGCCTCAACTTCGTCGGCGTTGAGCCACTCGATGCCCGCGTGCGCCGCGGCGCCGCGCACCTCGCGGACCACGACGACCCAAAGGCCCCCGCCCTCTTTGTCGGCGGGGCGAACGGTCAGGCTCAGGCGCGTACCCGCACGCCCCATAACCAGACGCGCGCCGTCTCCTATACGGTCGAGGCGTTCGGCAACAAAAGCTGCCACATCCCGCTCAAGCGCCGCGTCATTCATGGTCGAAATCGCGACGTCCCCACGCGCATCGATTGCCAATGCCGAGGCCCCGGCAGCAGCCAGGGCCTCGGTCAAGATGTTCAGCTTGGCATCGCTATCCATGATTTGCCCCTGTCCGCGGCGACGTGCAACCGCCGACGGTCGCACGACCGAGTGTTTCAAAATTGAACGATATTGCTCACCAAACACTATAGGGCAGAAAGCGCCGTCCTGCGAGTATAGGTGTTGCCCCGCATCGCCATCCTGGCGGGGCGATAAGAGCTCTTCGGGACTTATAAACCTGCGGACAAGCCATACCCGCAAGAGCTCCTATCGCTCCACCGCAGGCTTGCGCTCACCAGCAACCAGCAACCAGCACGCGAATAAGCTACTTCTCTACCAGATTCCCAGCACGTGCTGCATTCCCAAGCTCATGCACGCAATGCCAATCCAGCAGCAAAAGCCCAGCGCGATGGGCTTGCCGCCCTTTTTGACCAGCTCGACGATATCGGTATTAAAGCCAATAGCCGCCATGGCCATCACGATAAAGAACTTCGAAAGCTCCTTGATGGGCGCCGTAATGGACGTGGGAAGCTGAAACACCGTGGTGACCACGCTTGCCAGCACAAAGAACAGCACGAACATGGGAAACGCGCGTTTAAGCGAAAACGTGCTTTTGGCGTCGCCGCCGGCCTTACGCGCCAGATGCATCTGCCAGCATGCGAGGACCAACGTGATGGGAATAATGGCCAGCGTCCTGGTGAGCTTGACCACCGTGGCGCTCTCGAGCACATTGGCACCGGGATGCATACTGTCCCAAGCACTCGCCGCAGCCGTTACGGACGAGGTGTCGTTGATGGCGGTGCCGGCAAACAGGCCAAAGCCCTCGTTGGTCAGCCCGAGCATACCACCGAGCGTCGGAAACACGAGCGCCGCGATAACGTTAAACAGGAAGATGACCGAAATAGCCTGGGCAATCTCGCGATCGTCGGCATCGATGACGGGTGCGGTCGCGGCGATGGCAGAACCGCCGCAAATCGACGAACCCACACCCACAAGCGTCGAGATCTTACCCGGCACGTTCATAACGCGGCAGAGCACAAAGGCGATGACAAGCGAGGTCGAGATCGTCGCCACGATAATCGGCAGCGACTGGGCGCCCTTGGACAGAATCTGGGAGAGGTTCATGCCAAAGCCAAGCAGGATGACCGCATACTGCAAGATCTTTTTAGACGTATAGGTAACGCCGGCGGCAAGCGGCTCACGACGATGCTTGGGAAAGACAAGTGCCAGAACCATGCCGATGAGGATGGCGAATACCGGCCCGCCGACCACCTCGATCTGTTTGCCGAGCAGCGTTGCGGGAATGGCGATGATCAGGCAGAACAAAACGCCCTTCCAGCGCTCGCGTACGATATTTGCCAGTTGCATATGGGATTCCTTCTTTCTATTTCACGTTTGCGACGGCTTATGATACGGCAACGTTGAGCACAGCCATGCGTAAACACAGACCAAGATGCCGCAATAGTTCTTGGGCAACAGTCGAATTACCCACCGCGGAGAGCCGATTCGCGGCATAATTAACAGCTGACATATCAGTGTGATAGAACGGTTGCGAGGCACTATGGAAGAATCGATGCACGTCGGCGAGCAGGAAACGAGCCTACAGGACCAGTCCTACCACACCATTCGACGCAAAATCGTCTACCTGGACTACAAACCGGGCGAAAAACTGGGTGTCAAGCAGCTTTGTGACGACCTGGATATGGGGCGCACCCCTGTGCGCGAGGCGCTGGTGCGTCTGGCGCAAGAGGGCCTGGTGCGTACCGTGCCCCAAAGCGGCACCTATGTCTCGCCCATCAACCTCACTCTTGCCGAGAGCGCCTGCTACATTCGCGAACACCTGGAAAAGCAGGTGATTGTAGAGTGCTGCGCCCGTGCCACCTCGGCAGGCATCGAGCAGCTCGACCGAGCCATCGCGCTGCAGGAAAAGACCATGGCCGAGGAGGATCGCATCGGCTTCTTTTTAAGCGACAACCTCATGCACCGCATGATCTTTAACATCGCGTGCCGCAGCACCGTGTGGTCGTGGCTCGAGGCGACCAATGCCGACCTGGAGCGCTTCCGCTGGCTGCGCGCCGCCACGCAGAGGCTCGACAATCAGGAGATTGTTAACGAGCACAAGAAAATCCGCCGCGCTATCGCCGGTCGCGACCCCATCGAGGCGAGCTTTTTGGTCAGCAAGCACCTGCATATGATGTTCCGCAACCAGACCGAGGTCCTGGACCAATATCCCAAGTACTTCGAGACCAGCAAGCTCCGCTAACCTGCCAAAAAGGGACAAGTTTATTTTGGCAGGTTTTATCTGGGCAAACGCAACAAGGCCCGACTCCGCCACAACGGAGCCGGGCCCTTCTTGTTAGCGCGTTTCGACAACGGAGCACCTGATGTCAGTCACCAACAGCGAGCGAGCCGCATTTGCGCCAAGGTGACGTGAAATGAGAGGGCGCTGACCTTCTGGTCGCGCCCTCGAAATTGAACGTCAGATTGGCGTGAATGCGGCTCGCGCAGCGTCGAGCAGTTCCGGCGTTTGGTAAAACGCCGGAACAACAATTACTCGACGGTCACGCTCTTAGCGAGGTTTCGAGGTTGGTCAACGTCGCAACCGCGCAGGATGGCCACCTCGCGGGCGAGCAGCTGCAGCGGGACGCTCGCCGTGATGGGGCTGAACACGTCGCGGACGGCCGGCACGCGGATGATGCAGTCGGCGATCTTGTTGATCTCCTCGTCGCCCTCGGTGGCAACGACGATGACCTTGGCACCGCGCGCCTTGCACTCCATAAGGTTCGACACGGTTTTGTCGTAGGTGGCACTCTTGGTGGCCACGGCGATGACGGGGAAGCCCGGATCGATCAGCGCGATGGGGCCGTGCTTCATCTCGCCGGCGGCGTAGGCCTCGGCGTGCAGGTAGCTGACCTCCTTGAGCTTGAGCGCGCCCTCGTAGGAGATGGCAGCGCCCATACCGCGGCCCACAAACAGTGCCGACTGCGCGTCCTTGCACAGCAGGGCGGCCTCATGAACGGCCTCGGTCTGCGTGTCCAAAATCCACTGGATCTGCTCGGCCGTATCGGAAAGCTCGCGGAACATCATGCGTGCCTGTTTGGTGGTCAGGCGGTACTTGACCTGCGCCAGCAGCAGGGCCAAAAGCGTGAGGCTAACGACCTGACCGATGAAGCTCTTGGTCGAGGCGACCGCGATCTCCTTGTTGGCCTTGGTGTAGATGACGCCGTCGCTCTCGCGCGCCACGGGGCTACCCACCACGTTGGTGATGCCAAAGACCTTGGCGCCCTTGATACGCGCGTCACGAATGGCGGCGAGGGTATCGGCCGTCTCGCCCGACTGGGACACGGCAACGACGAGCGTCGTCGGTGTGATGATGGGGTTGCGGTAGCGGAACTCGCTGGCAGCCTCGACCTCGGTAGGAATACGAGCCCAGCCCTCAATAAGGTTCTTAGCGATGAGTCCGGCATGGTAGCTGGTGCCGCAGGCAATCACATACACGCGGTCGATATCGTTGAGCTCCTCGAGGGACAGGCCCAGCTCGTCGATATCGAGCTCACCGGCGGGGGTCATGCGACCCACCAGCGTATCGCGCACGACGCGCGGCTGCTCGTGAATCTCTTTGAGCATAAAGTCGGGATAACCGCCCTTTTCGGCCATATCCAGATCCCAATCGATGTGGGTGACCTTGGGCTCGATGACATTGCCGGCCTCGTCGGTATACTCGACGCCCGCAGGCGTGAGCTTGGCAAACTGACCGTCCTCGAGCACCACGACATCGCGGGTGGCGTCGATGAGCGCAATCACGTCGGAGGCAACGTAGGAGCCGGTCTCGCCCACGCCGACCACGATCGGGGAGTCCTTGCGGGCAACGGCGATTACGCCAGGCTCGTCGGCGCACACGGCGGCCAAGCCATAGGCGCCCACCACGTGGGTGCAAGCCTCGCGCACGGAGGCCATCAGGTCGTGTGTCTCGGCATAGGCCTCTTCGATCAGATGCGCGAAGACCTCGGTATCGGTCTCGCTCTTAAAGTGATGGCCGCGGCCCTCCAGCTCCTCGCGCAGCTCGGCGAAGTTCTCGATGATGCCGTTGTGGACGATGGCGATACGACCGTCGCAGCTGGTGTGGGGGTGAGCGTTAACGACAGAAGGCTTGCCGTGGGTGGCCCAGCGGGTGTGACCGATGCCGCAGGTTGCGTCGCTATCGATATTGGAAAGCTCGCTCTCCAGGCCCGCAACCTTGCCCACGCGGCGGATGACGTCGAGGTGTGCCGCGGCGCCCTCGCCCACCTCGAGCGCAACGCCCGAGGAGTCATAGCCGCGATACTCCATGCGCTTAAGGCCTGTGACCAGGATGTTCTTTGCAATATCAGAGCCGGTGTAGCCGACGATTCCGCACATAGGATAAATCCCTTCGTTCGCGTGACTGCAAGACGTCCACGCACAGGGGGCGCTGAGACGTATAACGTTCGAGTATTGTACTCACGCAAGCGCAAGCTGATATACCAGAAGTGGTATCTCAACTTAGATACCACCCGATGCACACATGCCCAGCCGGTCCAAACCGCCACAATGGGGACAGGCACCTTTGTGGTGGTCGCGCTGGCAACGGCGTTTCCCCAGATAAAACCTGCCAAAATAAACCTGTCACTTTTTGGTTGGTTTAGGATGCTACAATCTGGCTTGTACTTGAAACGCATCAAAGGGGCCGCTATGGCAAAGGTTAAAATCAGCGACGTCGCGCGCGAGGCCGGGGTTTCGCTTGGCACGGTTTCCAACGCGCTCAACCATCCCGAGAAGTTGCGCCCCGAGACCCTCAGGCTCATCAACGAGACCATCAATCGCCTGGGCTACCTGCCCAACCAAAGCGCTCGTCAGCTCGCGGGCGGCGCCACCAAGTCCTTTGGCCTGGTGCTCCCCCGTCTCGACCACGGCTTTTCGCTCCAAATCGCCAGCGGCGCCCACAACGAGGCCCGCAAGCACGGCTACGATCTGCTCATCGCCAATGCCGATAACGACGATATTCTCGAGGATCATTACCTGCGCTATTTTATGGGCACGCAGATGTCCGGCGTCATGGTTCAGCCCATGGCGTCCCCCGACTGGCACCCCGCTATGACCAAGATGCCCGTGCCGATCGTCTATCTGGACATCCATTGCTCCGAGCCCGGTTACTACGTGGCCGCCGACAACGAGGCACAGGGGCGTATTATCGCCGAGCTCGCCATCGCCCGCGGCGCACGCCATATCACCGTTGTGGGCCGAGCGGCATTTATGCAGCTCGGCCTGCGCGTCCTTGGCATCCACAAGGCACTTGCCCTGCATCCTGATATCAAAATTGAGGTCATCGATGCCGGGGAGTGGAATACCGCAGCCGACGGCTACAGCATCGGTACCCAGATTGCCGAACGCCCTGCTGACGAGCGCCCCGATTTTGTCATCGGCCTGACCGACGTATTGGCCTCGGGCGTTATCTCGGCGCTGACCGACAAAGGCATTTCCGTCCCCGGCCAGGTCCGCGTGGCCGGCTGCGACGGCAACCCGCTCGCTTGGAGCGGATCGGTCCCGCTCACCACGGTAGCACCCCCAGGCTACGAGATTGGCCGCAAGGGCGTGCAGCTGCTCATGGAACAAATCGAGGATAAACCTGCCGCCAAGACCAAACGAGTCCGCATCGGCTCCGCCGCGCGCACCGTCACCACGGTCCCGGCCACCGAGGACATCAACCGTCAGGAAATCGTGCGTCCCTTCTTGCTCGAGCGCGTAAGCACCCAAAATGCCAAGCCGCATCCGACGGGCCAACCCATAGTCCCGACAACCGACATCAACCTGGGCGCCTACCTGTAACAAAAAAACGCCGCAACGGAAACAGCCCCGCTGCGGCGTTTTTGCTGACCCCACGGGCCTTCCCCGTTTAGCCGAACCTGCGGCTACGGATTTTTATGGAATGTAATCCATTTTTCATTAGCTTTTTTGCAAAAATGGATTCAATTCCATTTTTTAGAACAGTGCCTCCGCGCGGGCGCCGTTGCCGTCGCCGTCCTGCGGGATCGGGCGCGGGGCATGGCGACTCGCGTGCGAACGCTAACACACGACCTTGACCGCGGCTGTCAGATCGAACAGCGTATCGAGCACAGCCTCGCAGCCGTCCACCACGTCCTGCGGCAGCGGCACGATGTCGGGAACGGCAAACACATGGCAACCGGCCGTGATGCCCGAGACGCAACCGTTGCGTGAGTCCTCGACCACGGCGCACTCCTCGGGGGCAAAGCCCGCGCGCTCGCAGGCGAGCAGGTACATCTCGGGGTCGGGCTTGCCGCGCACGACGTCCTCGCCGCAGGTCACCGTCTCAAACTTGTCAAAGAGGCCAACCGTCTTGAGGTTGCGCTCGGCCGTAACGTGGCGCGATGACGTCGCAAGACCCACGTGATAGCCCGCAGCCAGCAGCTCGTCGAGGCACTCGGCGGCACCGTCCTTAAGCTCCAGATCGGTCTTGACCATCTCGTCGCGAATCTCCCTATGGCGACGATAGATTGCCTCAGCGGTTTCGCAGCTGCCGTAATGCTCATCAAGGATCTCCATGACATCGGGCAGCGTGCGACCGATAAACTGATGGATCAGCGCATCATCAATCGCGAATCCCAGCTCGGCCGCGCCCGCCTTCCACGCCTTGATACCCAAACGCTCGGTATCGACCAGCGTTCCGTCCATGTCAAAAATAACGGCCTTGATCATATCGGTCCCCCATCGCTTCGCGCTGCTGTACTCCCGCAACTTTACCGCACCTGTAAACTTGTATATAACGTATATAGCATATTGCACTTTCGTTACATAGATAGAAGTCTTATGACAAGCGACTCGGTAGGATTATAGTTTTCGACCGAGTACTCAACGGCAAGGATCGACTTATGCTTTCAGACACCACCGCACCCGCAGAGGGGCTTCAGGACAAACTCGCAGCGCTCGAGCAGCTGCTTTTAGCATACGGACGCGTCGCCATCGGCTTTTCCGGTGGCGTCGACAGCAGCTTTTTGGCCGCGGTCTGCGCCCGCATCATGCCCGCCAGCACGCTTCTCGTTCACCTCACCACGCCGCTCATCGGCACGCCCGAGCAGGCTTCGTTTGAGCGGGCGGTTGACGGGCAGGCCGATGAGGGGCCGCATTTTAAGCTTCCCGTACTCAACCTCTCGGTCGATCAGCTGCAGCTCCCCCAGGTAGCCTGCAACGACGCCGACCGCTGCTACCACTGCAAGCGCGCCGGCTTTACCGCCATCGTCAACCACGCCAAGTCGCTGGGCTTTCCCACCGTCATCGACGGCAGCAACGCAAGCGACCGCGGCGACTACCGCCCCGGCATGCGCGCCGCCCAGGAGCTCGGCGTGCGCTCGCCGCTTATGGAGGTCGGCTTTACCAAGGACGAGGAGCGCGAGCTGCTACGCGCCTGGGGATACCCCGTCTGGAACCTGCCGGCAGGAGCCTGCCTGGCCACGCGAGTCCCCACGGGCGAGGAGCTCACGCGCGAGAAGGTCGATGTAATCCGCACCTGTGAGGACTACCTACACGACCTTGGCCTGGACCAGGTCCGCGCACGCCTCGTCGGCGGCTGCATGCATATCGAGGCCGCGCCGGCAGACGTCGCCAAGATCGCCGCCCTCGGCAGCACCGCGGTCAACGACGAGGGCAAGGCCACGCTTCCCGCCGCCATCGAGTCCGCGCTGCGCAACCTAGGCTGCGGACACATCTCCCCCGAGGTCGCCCCCTACATCCACGGCAACATGAATCTTTAAGTTACGCCGTTTTACAAACGGCGTAACCGCTCGGCGCTGCGCAGGCCCCGGGCACGGCAATCTGACGTTCAACTGCACGGGCGCGACCAAAAGGTCAGCGCCCGCTTGTTTCACGTCACCTTGCCGCACCCGGAACCTGCTCGCTCGCGCGTGCTCAACCTGAACTGCGTTAACTGACCTGCCAAAAGGGGACTGGTTTATTTTGGTAGGTTTTATCTTGGGAAACGTCGGATAGCCCCGCACATCCCAACCATCGCAGTCCCTTCTGGGACAAATGGACCGATAGCGCGCCTCCCCAATCTTTAAGAATCTGTTCGGCAAAACTGTCTGCGGCGTCTCCTGCTAGACTGGTAGATTCCCAACCGTCCATCCAGGAGCCTCAATGTCGCGCAAGTCCGCCTACAAGCAAGTACTCTCCATCGGCACCGCCGTGGTGCTGGGGTTTGCGCTGTTTACGGGATCGCTCGACGGAGCGCCCAAGCTGCTCTCGCCGCAAAGCGATGAGCAGGCGGCTGCTCTGGCCGAGAAGCAAAGCGAGAGCCCCAACCGCACCGACGACGAAGCGGACTTGGTCGCCCGGCTCGAATCGGGAACAGCGAGCTCCACGGACTCCGAAGATGATCAGGACTCCGGCGATGGCTCTGAATCCGCCACGACCGACACCGCTGACGATGCCTCTTCAAACGTCACCCCCATCGACGAGGTCGAAAACCCCGATCTCGACCGCGCCCGCGGCGTATATCTCAGCAGCATTCCCGACTACGCCGGCAACCCCTACGTTGCCCTTCGCGCCGACAGCACGCACCCGCTCGGCACACCGTCGTTCACGCTCGATGAATACGAGCGCGCCACCGAAGAGGGCTGCTTTAAGAAGTTCTCCAAACTCGACAGCCTGGGCCGCACCCGCAAAGCGCTCGCCTGTGTGGGCCCCGAATCGCTCGGTCAGGGCAAGCGCGGCGATATCTCGCGTATCCATCCCGCCGGGTGGCACCAGCAGCGCTACGACTTTATTCCGGGTCAGAGCCTCTACAACCGCTGCCACCTTATCGCCTGGTCGCTCTGCGGCGAAAACGCCAACCGCAAGAATCTGCTCACCGGCACGCGCTATCTCAACGAAACGGGCATGCTGCCGTTTGAAGAGCAGATCCTCGGCTACATCCACGACACAGGCAACCATGTGCTCTACCGCGTCACGCCCATGTACAACGAAGAGGAACTTGTCTGCCGCGGCGTGCGCCTTGAGGCGCAATCGGTCGAGGACCACGGCAAGACCCTGCGCTTCCACGTGTACTGCTACAACCTGCAGCCGCATGTGCAGATCGACTACGCCACCGGCCGCAACCAGACATCCGGAGACTAGCGCCGACCAGGCTGCCCCAAAACCTAAAATGATCCGTTTTCCTCCGTCCCCCAGGGATCAAAAAGGGCCGCCCTGGATTGCCCAGAGCGGCCCTTGCATCGGCATGCATGTTGCGGGCAACGCCACGCGCTACTTGGCGCGGCCCTCCTCATAGCGCTCGACCAGCTTGGCCTGAACGTCATAGGGAACCTGCTCATAGCCTGCAGGCTTCATGGTAAAGTCGCCCGTGCCGCGCGTGATAGAGCGCAGACGCGTCGAGTAATCCGTCAGCTCGGCCAGCGGCGCCTGGGCAATGACCACGGTATCGCCGCGCTCATCGGTTTCCATGCCCGTCACGCGACCGCGCGAGGCCGAGATGTCGCCCATTACAGCACCGGCGTAACTCTCGGGGATAGTCACCGTGATTTCCTCGATGGGCTCCAGCACCACCGGGTCGGCATCGGCACATGCCTTGCGCAGGCCGATGCGAGCCGCCGCGCGGAACGCCATCTCGTTGGAGTCGACGCTGTGATACGAGCCATCGTACACAGCCACGCGAATGCCCGTAAGCGGGTAGCCGGCAATGATGCCGTCCTTCATGGTCTCCTGGACACCCTTGTCCACGGCGGGGATCAGTGAGCGCGGAATGCGGCCGCCCACGACCTCGTCCACAAACTCATAGCCATCGCTCGTGCCGTCGGGCCCAATGAGCGGCTCAACGCGCAGCCAGCAGTCGCCATACTGACCGGCACCGCCGGTCTGCTTCTTGTGGCGGCCCTGGGCGCTTGCCGTGCGGCGGATGGTCTCGCGATACGGAATGCGGATCGGCACGCTCTTGGCCACGACCTTGGTGCGGTCCTCAAGGCGATTGAGCAGGACCGAAACCTGCGCCTCACCCACGGCGGAAATGATGGTCTGACCGGTCTCCTCGTCGCGGTCGATGCTCATGGTCGGATCGGCCTTACAAGCCTTCTCGATAAACGTGTAGAGCTTCTCCTCGTCGCCGCGATTCTCGGCCTCGATGGCGATGCGGTACTGCGAGTTGGGGAACTTAAACGCCGCAGCCTCGACCTTGCCGGTAATCGAGAGCGTATCGCCCGTTTCGGCCGCCAGCTTGGGAGCCACAATGATATCGCCGGCATAAGCGTGACCGACCTCGGTCATGTCACGGCCACACATCACATACAGGTGAGCCAGACGCTCGCCCTTGCGCGTACGCGCATTGATCAGCTCGATGCCCGGCTCAAGCGTGCCCGTCAGCACCTTGATAAAGCTGATGCGGCCCTGCTGCGGATCGGCCAGGGTCTTAAACACAAACGCCACCGGACGGTCATCGTCGCTCGAGATCTTAAGCGAATCACCGTCGATGAGCGGCATCTCGCCATAGTCGGTCGGCGCCGGGAAGTATGTGGCGATGTCATCCATCAGTGAGTTGACGCCCTGCTCCTTAATGCAATCGCCCGCAAAGACCGGCACAAAGATGCGCTCGGCGATCGCCTTCGACAACAGGCCTTCAAGCTCCTCCTGCGTCAGCGTCTCCTCGCCTTCCAAGTACTTCATCATCAGCTCGTCGTCGGCCTCGGCCACCAGCTCGCACAGATGGTCATGGGCCTCCTCGGCCTGGGCACGATACTCCTCGGGAATCTCCGACTCAACGGCTTCGGTGCCGTTGCAATGGCGCGCCTTCATGCGCACCAGGTCGATGATGCCGTCAAAGTCCTCGCCCTCGCCCCAGGGAAGGGTCACGGCGCCCAGGCGCGTGCCAAAGCGCTCCTGCAGCAGGTCCATCGTGGTCGCAAAGCTGGCTTCGGAGCGCGACAGGCGGTTTACGAACACCGCACGCGCCAGGCGCAGGTCCTCGGCGGCATACCAGAGCTTAACCGTCGTAGGCTGCGGGCCGGCCTCGGCGTCGACCACAAACAGAGCCGTCTCGCAGACGCTCATCGCGGCAAAGGCGTCGCCGATAAAATCGGGATAGCACGGGGCATCGAGCACATTGATGCGCGCGCCCTTCCAGTCGATCGGCGCAATGGTCGTCGAGATGGAAAATGCACGCTTGACCTCTTCGGGGTCATAGTCGAGCGTAGGCTTGGTGCCGTCGTGGCCGCCCAGGCGGGCGGTCTTGCCGGAAAGGTGGAGCATGGCCTCGGCGAGTGAAGTCTTGCCCACCCCGCCTTGGCCTACGAGCACCACGTTCCTTACATTGCCGGTCTTGGGAGCACCCATGATGACCTCCTTGCAGGGTCGCGCGCAATGCGCGACGCCAACGGGGAGAGTTCGCGGTCGGTGCCGTCCCGGGAGCAGCATGGTCGGCAGCCGAGCCGACTCACCCTCCAAATGTCCTATGCCACCACCCTACCCTCACAGGTGACTGTCCATGCACACCTTTCGGCGCACGTATGGATACGGGCGGCGAGAGGAAGGAGAACGCATGCGAGGCGATTATTGGACCCCGTCGATGCAAATAAAATGCCACCCCAGGCCGTAAGACCTGTGGCGGCATCACCTCAATTAATAATTGAGTAAATAGCTGAGCCTACCCCTCGATACGGCTCAAGAACTCACGGGTACGCTGCTCGCGAGGATGGTCGATGACCTGCTCGGCAGGACCTTCCTCGACAATACGACCACCGTCCATAAAGACCACGCGGTCGGCAACATCGCGCGCAAACTGCATCGCGTGGGTCACGATTACCATCGTCATATTCTGCGCCGCCAGGTCCTTGATGACGCGCAGCACCTCGGCCGTCAGCTCGGGATCGAGCGCCGAGGTCGGCTCATCAAAGAATAAGATTTCCGGATCAAGTGCCAGGGCGCGGGCAATGCTCACGCGCTGCTGCTGACCGCCCGAAAGCTCACACGGCACCTTGTTCTCGTTGCCCGTCAGCCCCATTTGCGCAATCAGCTCGTGAGCGCGGGCTTCCGCCTGCTCGCGCGGACGCTTAAGCACGCGGATCGGCGCATCGGTGATATTTTTCATCACGGTATAGTGCGGGAACAAATTGTAGTTCTGGAACACCAGACCAAAACGCGAACGCGCTTGCTTGGGAACATCTCCCTTCGCATAGACCGCACCCGATCCCGCATCCGTCGCAACCGCAAGGTCGCCAAACGAAAGCGAGCCACCATCGAGCGTCTCGAGCAGCGTGGCACAGCGCAGCAGCGTGGACTTACCGCCGCCCGAAGGCCCGATAATCGCCACGACCTCGCCGCGTTTCACCTCGAGCGAAATATCCTTGAGCACCTCATTGCCGCCAAACGCCTTACGCGCGTTCAATATATTCATTACCGTTCCGGACACGGGAACCTCCATGTGTTTAAAAAGTCAGCGAGCGTGTGACTGGCGAGACAATGTGCTCCGAAAGAGGAGCGCCGCGTACTTCTGTACGCAAGCGACGGCTTGAGGAGCAGATTGGCCGTCAGGCACGCGCGCAGCGTCGAGCAGTCCGCCGTTCGTTAGAACGGCGGAACGATCTAGTCATGGTAGTAATCCAATTTTTTCTCGGCGGCACCCAGCAGCATCTCGACCACAAAGTTAAAGACCCAGTAAATCAGCGCCGCAATCGCAAACGGCACCATGCTCACTTGCGAGGCAACCAGCGCCTTGGCCGTCGAGAACATCTCGCCCACGCCAATGGCAAACGCCAGCGACGTGTCCTTGACCAGCGTGATGATCTCGTTGCCCATCGCCGGCAGAATACGCTTGGCGACCTGCGGCATCACGATATACAGAAACGTCTGCACGCGCGAATAGCCCAGCACCTCGGCAGCCTCGTATTGACCGCGCGGAATGGACTGCAAGCCCGAGCGATAGATCTCGGCAAAGTAACCGGCGTAGTTGATGATGAACGCCACGACGCACGCCGTCCACTTGGAATCGGGCGTGAGCGAAATGCCAAACACGTAGTACGGGGCAAAGTAGATGGCAAACATCTGCAGCATGAGCGGCGTACCGCGCATGACCGAAATGTAGATGCGCGCAATCCAGCGGAGCGGCGCAATTTTGCTCATGCGCATAAACGCCACGGGGATTCCCAGCGGAATCGACCCCAGCAGCGTCAGCACAAACAGCTGCAAACTGACCAAGAATCCCTGGCCAAGCATCTGCATCATGACCTGAATAGACAACCCAAGCTCTCTTTCACAGTAACGGAACAGCGAACCCAATGCTAAAGCGGGTTTTCCAGGTGCTCGAGTTTGCCGTGAAAGAGGAGCGCCGCGTACTAAATGTACGCAAGCGACGGTTTGAGCGGCAAAATCGGGTGCCTGGGAAAGCCGCTATTTGAGAACCCAGTTGTCGAAGGATAGGCCGTAGCTTGCGTACTTATCGCACAGGTCCTTGACCGTGCCGTCCTCATAGAGCGCCTTGAGCGACTCGGTCACGGCATCGGCGGACTTGGTGTCGCCCTTCTTAAAGCCGACGGCGTAGTGCTCGCTGGACAGCGGCTTGTCGAGCTGCGTATAAGCATCGGGCTTGGCGGCAAGCTGATACTGGGCAATCGAAAGGTCGCAAGCCACGGCATCGACCGCGCCGCTCTCGAGCTGCATAAAGGCCGTGTTGTACTCGCCGATCGTGTCGAGCGTGGCAAAAGTCGCCGCCAGATCCTTCTGGTCACCCTCGAGCACATCCTGCGCAGCGGAATCGGTCTGGGTAATCACGGTCTTGCCGGCAAGATCGTCCCAGCTCTTGATGCCCGCATCCTTCTTTACCACCAGCACCTGCTCGTTGAGCATGTACGGCTCGGAGAACGTGTAGTCGTCCTCGCGACCCTCCATGGTAAAGCCGTTCCAGATGCAGTTGATGGCGCCGGAGTTGAGCAGCGTGTCCTTGGCATCCCAATCGATGGCCTCGTAATCGACTTCCCAGCCCTGCTTATCGGCAACGGCCTTGGCAAGGTCGAGGTCAAAGCCCGTGTACTCGCCGTCATCGCCCACAAAGCCGTACGGAGGATAGGACTTGTCAAAACCCACCACGAGCTTCTTGGACTCGGCGGCGCCCTTCACATCCTTTGCTGCGGTAGATCCGGCAGCAGAGCCCTTATCGGCACCGCCACAGCCAACCAGGCCAAGGCCTAGAACCGTAGCGAGTGAGCCGGCTAGACCAACAAACTGACGACGAGACATATCGGCATTCATGGTATTCCCCCTTGATGGCACTTTAGTTAAGTAAAGTGAATCATGTAACGTTCAGAATCATACACTTTAGCGTGATAGAGCACAAGGCGAGTTTGCCCGCCGCGTGAGGGGTGTGGGGGTTAAGTTTCCTGCTCTACAGTCCTGCTCACGACGGAGGCCACATTAAGTGGCCTCCTGTTCGTGCGGAACTCGCGATAAACTTAACCCCCACACCCCTCACGCGGCGGGCAACCGTCGTTGGGCTTATCACTGACACGAATAAACCGCTTGTATATCGTCTGCTGGCTTGGCACGGTACAATACTTGCAGCTTTAATTCATGAATTAGTGGAGTTATTGATGGCAGAATCTCGTGCGGAGCGTAAGGCTCGTCGTGCTTTGATCGAGGCAGCTGAGGGGTCGGAGGAGAAATCTTCCACGAAATCCAAGTCTTCTAAAGCTGCAAAAAGCAAATCGACCAAGAGCAGGGCTAAGACCAAGCGTTCTGACTCTCGTCGGGGCGGGGACAAAGCACCTCGGACTCGTTCCAAGCGTCCGCATAATGATTCGGTTCCATCCGTGCGTAAGGCCACGGACCCCAAGTCTCCTTGTTCCATCATGAAAACTTGTGGTGGGTGTACGGCACTCAATCGTCCTTATAAGAAGCAGTTGGCGGCCAAGCAGGCTGCTATGGAGGAGCTGTTTGCTGAGCTCTGCGAGCGCGAGGGCATTAGCGTCGACCCCATTCGCGGTATGGGAGTCACCCTGGGAGACCCGGGCAAATATCCTGCGCCGCGTGGTTTTCGTCATAAGGCTGCCACTCCGTTTGCTCCCGGCAAAGGGGGCGCTGTCCGCTGCGGCTTTTTTGAACGTGGGACACACAGAATCGTTGCTGTTCCTGAATGCCCTGTCGAGGCGCCGGGCGCTCGTCAGATTCTCAACGGCATCGCGCGCGAAGCTGAGCGGCTGCATATTCCCGCCTTTAACGAAGACAAGCATCTGGGGCTGCTTCGCTATGCCGTCGTTCGCTGCGGCTGGCGCACCGACCAGATTATGGTCACCCTCGTGACCGCTCAACGCGACCTGCCGCATGCGCAGGAGTTCTTTGAAGCCGTCGCGGCGCTTGATCCGCATATCGTCACCGTCGCTCAGAACATCAACGGTCGCCCCGGAAATGCCATCTTGAGCGAGGAGACCCGTATCGTCTATGGCGCCGAATGCATGCGCGACCAGCTGCTCGGTTGTGAATTCGACATCTCCCCTACCGCGTTCTATCAGACCAATCCGCAGCAAACCGAGCTGCTCTATCGACTTGCCATTGACGGCATGGACCTGCAGCAGGGTGACATTCTTATGGACGCTTACTGCGGCAGCGGAACCATCGGCCTGTGCGCCGCGAAGGATGTCCAGGACAAGGGCATCGGCATTATGCTGCTCGGCGTGGAGCGCAACCCGGCGGGCATTGCCGACGCACGTCGCAATGCCGAGCTCAACGGCCTCACCCGCAGCACTTGGTTTATGGCCGACGACGCCACCGACTACATCCTAGATGCCGCCGACAACAACGAGCGGATCGATGTCCTTTCCATCGACCCGCCGCGCGCCGGCTCCACCCCCGAGTTCCTCGAAGCCGCCTGCGCACTCAAGCCGCGCCGCATCACCTATATCAGCTGCAACCCCGTGACCCAAGAGCGCGACCTGCACCAGCTCCTCGACGGAGGCTATCGCCTGCTCAAGATCACGCCCGTCGACATGTTCCCCCATACCGACCACACCGAAACCGTAGCGGTCCTCGAGCGCCGCTAATCCACCCCGGTAGATTTTCGGGACAAGAAAGGGGGCGGCCCGTCTGGACCGCCCCCTTCGCTTGGTTTATGAACTCCGCTACATCCCCTTGCGCAGGTCACACACGCCGGCTGCCGCCATCTCGCGCAGCAGTGTCTCGCGGTCGCGCGTCACGATCAAATCCAGCGGGAAGTGAATCTCGTCGAGCATCTTGCGCGCGTGATCGAGCTTGCCAATGGCCATGCCAATGTGGGCATCGGTCGACACGCCAATACCCACGCCCAGCTCGGCGCAGCGCTCGGCGATCTTGCGGCATACGGCCCAATGCTCAGTGTCGACACCGTGTTCAAGACTATGGTTGTTGATCTCGATGATCTTGTGCTTGGCCTTGGCCGCCAACAGCACCTCATCGATATCGAACGGCACGCCCGAGCGCCCCGCATGCCCAAGCATGAACACCTTGGGGTGCTCCAGGGCATTGATGTACATCTGGGTCGTTTGGGCGAGCGTCGCGCCTTCGGCAAACTGCGGGTTATGCACGCTTGCCACCAAATAATCCAAATTACGCGTCACCAAATCGAACAGCGAATGCTCACGACTATACGAATCGCCGGCGATATCGAGCGAAACGGGAATGTCTTCGCCAAACAAGCTGCCGTCCAGCGAAACGATATCAGCCTCGGCACCACGCAGCACCAGCACGCCGCTCCAAATGCGCGGCCAGATATCCTGGTTAATAAAGAATTGGAAACTGCGCAGGTCATTGGGACAAGGCGTAACCATCGAGCTTAAATGATCGGCGGAACCGAGCACCTGAAGGCCGCGTTCCGCCGCCCAATAGATGTTCTCCTCGATGGTTGAGTACGCATGCGCAGAGAACATCGTATGAGTATGAATATCACAAGAAAGAAGGTAGGGCATCGGGTCTCCTTGTCCAGTATGGCCGTCGCGTATATTCATTGTACGCATAGCTTTCGGCAGTCGTAAAACTGCTTCATCCCAATCACACAACGGCATAGACAACGGGGTCTGGCTTAAAACCAAACCCCGTTTCACGTAAAACATTGTAAGCAGAGCGCTTTACTTTCGACGATATTCGTCGGCCAGCTGCTTCCAGGCAGGCAGCGAGTTGACGATTGTCTCATAGCTCACGCAGTAGCCCAGGCGGAACCAGCCCGGCATGCCAAAGCTATCCGAAGGCACCGCGAGCAGCTCATACTTCTTCGCGCGCTCACAGAACGCATTCGCATCGGACTCCAGCGCTTTCACCCATAGGTAGAACGCGCCATCCGGCTCAACATAGGTGTAGCCGTACTCCGCTAGTGCATCGGTAAGCGCGGTGCGGTTGCGCGCATAGGCCTCGACATCGCTCGGTTCATCAATGCAGTCGATGATTACACGCTGGAAGAGGGCCGGTGCACACACGAAGCCCAGCGTACGGGCGGCACCGGCAACGGCGGGCATTAGACGAGCTGCCTGAGGATTCGTATTGGGAACCAGGATCCACCCGACGCGCTCGCCCGGTAGCGAAAGCGACTTGGAATACGAGTAGCACACGATGGTGTGCTCGTAGATCGAAGGCACCCAAGGCACCTCGGCGCCATAGACAATCTCGCGATACGGCTCATCAGAGATGAGCATAATCGGATTCTCGGAATCGCGCTGAGCGTTGGCCTCGCGCAGAACATTGGCCAGTCGCGTCAGCGTGTCGCGTGTATATACGGCACCGGTCGGGTTGTTGGGTGAGTCGATAATGACGGCAGCGGTCTTATCGGTAATCGCCTTGAGCACGTTATCCACGCTCAGCTGGAACGTATCTTCATCGGCGAGCGCCTCGACACACGTACAGCCGGCCTTCTCAATCCACACACGATACTCCGGAAAGTATGGGGCGATAACAATAACCTCGTCGCCCGGGTTCGTAACGGCGTTGAGCGTGCAGGTGAGCGAAGCCGCGGCACCCACCGTCATAAAGACGTCTTTGCCCTCATAGTTCGTTCCAAAGCGGCGGTTGAGCGATTCGGCGACGGCTGCTCGACATTGCGGCAGACCCGGAGCGGGGGTGTAGCCGTGCAGCTGGTCACTCGGCAGCTCCAAGGCCTTCTTAATGGACTCAGCCACAGTAGCGGGCGCCGGAACACTCGGGTTGCCCAGCGAGAAGTCGAATACGTTCTCTGCACCGATCTGTGCCTTGCGCTCAAGGCCATAGCCAAAGATCTCACGGATGATGGAGCTTTCCGCACCGCGAGCATACATAGTTTCGTTGATCATCTGTTCCCCTTTCGCATAGGCGCTATTGTACGCTTTAGCTGAGCAAAGTGCCGCAGCAATGTTGATTGGGGACAGACTTAAATGCGTGAAAACGCTCATTTAAGTCTGTCCCCAATCAACAGACGGCCCCATATCGCTCAAAAGAAAAAGCCTCCGCAGGTTTCCCCGCGGAGACTTTCGCCACAAAGGCTATTTGTCGGCGTCGGCATCGACGACGGCATGGTCATCATCAGCATCATCGGATGCGGCTTCGGCATCCTCCTGCATGGCCGCCTGCGCAAAGGCCGCGGCATCAGCCGCCAGCTCCTCCTCGCTCATACGAGGCGCACGCTTCTTGGTCGGCATGCCAGCCGCCTTGGCATTGCGCTCCTCCTTGGCCGCCAGGATATCGCCCTCGCGCTCAAGGTAGGCGTCCCACTCGTTATCGAGCAGGGCATTCACGGCATCGCCCTCGACAGTCTCGCGCTCAAGCAGCACCTTCGCCATCAGATCGAGCTGATCGCGACGGGCGTCCAGGATCTCGACCGCACGACGATGGGCCTCACGCATAATGCGCTGAACCTCGATATCGATGCGGCGCGCCGTCTCCTCGGAGTAATCCTGGTGATCGGCGTAATCGCGACCAAGGAATACCTGATGCTGCGCCTCACCAAACACTTGCGTACCCAGTTCCTCGCTCATGCCCAGGCGCGTGACCATCTCGCGCGCCATCTTGGTCGCGCGCTCCAGATCGTTGCTCGCGCCCGACGTGATGTCGTCGCACATGAGCTCCTCGGCAACGCGACCGCCCAAGAACACGGCGAGCTCGTCGAGCATCTCGTTCTTGGTCTTGAGGAAGTGATCCTCCTGCGGAAGCTGCAGTGTGTAGCCCAGGGCCTGACCGCGGCTGACGATCGAGATCTTATGAACCGGATCGGAGTGCTCCAGGATGTGGCCCACCAAAGCGTGACCGCTCTCATGGTAGGCAATCGTGGTGCGCTCGGCCTCGGTCATCACGCGACCCTTGCGTTGCGGTCCGGCAATCACGCGCTCCATCGACTCCTCGACCTCGTCCATCGAGATCACGGAACGATGACGGCGAGCGGCCAGCAACGCAGACTCGTTGAGCAGGTTCGCCAAATCGGCACCAGTAAAGCCAACGGTCATCTGGGCGAGCTTCTCGAACTTCACGTCCTCGTCCATCGGCTTGTTCTCGGCATGCACGCGCAAGATCTGCTCGCGGCCCTTTACGTCCGGACGGTCGACCGTGACCTGACGGTCAAAACGGCCGGGACGCAGCAGTGCCGGATCCAGAATGTCGGGGCGGTTGGTGGCAGCGATCAGGATGACCGACTCGCTCTCCTCAAAACCGTCCATCTCGACCAGCAGCTGGTTGAGCGTCTGCTCGCGCTCGTCGTGACCGCCGCCCAGACCGGCTCCGCGCTGACGTCCCACGGCATCAATCTCATCGATGAAGATGATCGACGGGGCCTGGGACTTGGCCTCCTTAAAGAGGTCACGCACGCGGCTGGCGCCGACACCCACGAACATCTCGACAAAGTCAGAACCCGAGATGCTAAAGAACGGCACGCCCGCCTCGCCGGCAACGGCCTTGGCCAGCAGCGTTTTACCGGTGCCCGGAGGGCCCACCAGCAACACGCCACGCGGGATCTTGGCGCCCAGCTTGCGATAGCGATCCGGATCGCTCAAAAAGTCACGGATCTCCTCGAGCTCCTCGACTGCCTCGTCCACGCCGGCAACGTCCTCGAACTTAACCTTGGGGCGCGTGGCCTCGTTGGTCTTGGCGTTGGTCTTGCCAAACTGCATGTTCCTGTTGTTGGCACCCATCATCTGGCGCATAAAGTAGAACATGATGGCAATCAGGGCGATCGTCGGCAGCACACTCATCGCCAAGTCGCCCCAAAAATCGGGGTCATTGGTGTTGACGATGTACTTGGTATCGGGGTGCTCCGCCATAAGCTCGGCAAGCGAATCGGAGCCGACATAGGTCGAGGAGAAGCTCTTGAGCTCGCTCGTGTCGCCCTTGTCCTTTTTCGTCTTCCAGTAATGACCCGCCACGCTTCCGTCTTGAACCGTATAGGTCAAATCTTCGACGCGATCCTGCTTAATGGCGTTGACCATCTCGCTCGTCGCGAGCTTTACGGTATTGCTGGAATTGGCAAAGCCGGAGCCCATGTTAAAGAAGGCGTAGCCCAGAAGCGCGCAAGCCAAAATAAAATACAGCCAGCCCGTACGCGTGGGCTTCTTGCCTCCGGGCATCCCCGGGATCTTAGGCTCCCGGGGAGTCTGAGAATTGTTATCGTTACGGTCGTCGGGCATCTTACGAATAAACCTCCGGTTTCAAAATGCCCAGATACGGAAGGTTACGATAGCGCTCGGCATAGTCGAGGCCGTAGCCCACCACAAAGGCATCGGGGCAATGGGTTCCAACATACTTGGGCGTGACGGCCGAGGTACGGTCCTCAACGTCCTTCCACAGGAAGGCGGCAACCTCCAGCGAGGCGGGCTTGCGGCTCTCGAGGTTCTTCATCAGATACTTGAGCGTCAGGCCCGAGTCCAGAATGTCCTCGACGATCAGCACGTCGCGACCGCGGATGTCGATATCCAGGTCCTTAATGATACGCACGATGCCCGAGGACTTCACACCGTCGCCATAGCTCGAAACAGCCATGAAATCGATGTTGGTCGGCAGCTCGATCTTGCGCATCAGGTCGCCCATAAAGACCACGGCGCCGCGCAGGACCGCAATCAGCACCAGATCCTTACCCGCGTAGTCGCGAGTAATCTGCTCGCCTAGGCGAGAGACGATACCGTCGATATCCTCCTGCGTAAACAGAACCTTCTCGATATCCGGATGTTGAGAAGCCATGACAACCCTTTCTTGTGCTTATCGCCCACGCACCGCCGCATGGACGCGAACTACACATTCTAGCAGCGCACGGGGTATATTTACCAGCACGTGCGCCATCAGCGCGGGAATACCGTCAACGTCGCACAGAATAGCTGGCGCGAAGCGCTATTCCGCATCGACCACGCGAAGCAGATAGGCCACGCGCGTCGCCGCCGTGCACTTAAAACGCTCGTCCGCGCGAACGCCCGCGACCCATACTACGGCACCTCCCGGAGCCGTTCTTACCACGGGTACGCCAGAGCGGTCTGAAACAGGAATGCGCGCCTCGTTTAACAGGTCTGACACTTTCTTGCTTCGGCCGTTCATCCCCAACGGGCACATCACGTCTCCCGGCACAGGGCTATCCACCCACAGGCGCGCCGATCGTGCCTCGGTGGGGATCTCCCCGCGCGAGCCGGCTAACATCCGCTCGCCATCGCGGTCGGCAAACCCCAGGGCCGCCGCATCCACCAAGGCCGCAACCTTTCCGGCAGCAGCAAGCTCGCGGGCACGGTGCACGATATCGCACCCCGGCTCCACAGCCATCGGCTCCGCTGTCAGCATATGCCCCGCCCCCAGCGGCAGACAACCGGGAACGGAGATCCAATCGGCCACTAAACCCTCGCGCGCCGCCGGGGCCTTGAACGCCAGCATGCCAAACTCCACACGGGCATCAATTCCCGCAGGAAGCGTAACCGAGCCCGAGCCCGCAGCGACGCAGGCGAGCACGCGCTCCACGTGCCGCATCTCCGGTCGCGCGTCGGGATCGATGCGCTTAATCGCCAACCGCACGATACGCCGTGCAATCACAACCTCAGCGGCGGCAAGACGGCGCGCATCGAGCACCAGTGCGCCCGCCGCTTCCTTGCGCAGGCAGCTTCGAAACGCCTGTGCCGAAAGCTGGGAAAGAAAGGCGTCTTCGTCGCCCAGAATTTCGCAAGCGGCGCCAATCGTCTTACAGACGCTCGCGTTGCGCCGTGCCACCACCGGCATCACCCGATGGCGTACATAGTTGCGCAGGTACGAAACGTCCTCGTTGCTTTCATCTTCCCGCCATGGCTGACCGTGCACCTGCAGATAGCTCACGAGCTCATCGTGCGTGAGGTCGAGCAAGGGGCGAACCACAATGTTCCGACGGCGCGGAATGCTCGATAGACCCGCGGGACCCGACCCTTTAATGGCATTCATCAAAAATGTTTCCGCGCGGTCCGACGAAGTATGCGCGGTACAGATACGAGCCGCCGTCCGCGGTGCGCCCGATTCAGCACAAAGTTCGCGAACATATCTCCGTGCCGCGGCATAGCGCACCTCGCGAGCCGCAGCCTCGATATTGCCCGATTCGTCATCAAAATAGGCATGCTCAACACACAGCGGCAAGCCGTATTGCGCGCACAGGTCACGTACAAAGGCCTCGTCGCCATCGGATGCCTCCCCGCGCAGATGATGGTTTACATGCAGCACGTGCAATCGCTCGCGCGCAATGGGAGCGACGCCGCGCCCGTCTTGGATATCCAGCTTTGATGTGCAAGCCATAAGGAGCAGCGCCGTCGAGTCCGCACCGCCTGATACCATGAGCACTACGGGGGCAGCGGCCCGCCGCGTTGCCAGGGCGCTCTTATCCGTCCTCGGCGCGGCATGATGTCCATAGTGCTGAGATACCGTTGGCATTCGCTTCCTCCTCTATTCGTCCGCACTCATTGTATCCTTTGGAATCTTATGTCTCGCCTGCACCTTCATATCCTCGGCAGCGGCTCAAAAGGCAACTGCGCACTCGTCGAGGGGCCTCAGGGGCTCATCATGATCGACAACGGCCTGTCCCGCCGCGAGACACTTAAACGCATGGCGGAGCTTGGCCTCTCGGCAGACGACGTCGCCTCTCTTGTAATCACCCATGAGCATGGTGACCATATCAAGGGGCTCGATGTATGGTGCAAGCACTGGCATGGTCCCCTCTTTGCCAGCAGGGACACCCTTTCATGCAAAGAAAACCTCGCGCACCTGCCCGTAGAGGAATTTGACCCCGGCGACACGCTCCCCATTGCCGGCATCCACGTGCAAACCTACTCAACATCGCACGATGTCATCAATCCTGTCGGCTATCGATTTAATGCTCTCGATGATTCCATTGGGTTTGCCACCGACACCGGAGAGTTATCGAGCAAGGCCATAGGCATCCTCAAAGACTGTCGAGTTCTCGCGCTCGAAAGTAACCACGATGTAACTATGTTGCGCGAAGGAGCGTACCCCCGCTTTCTTCAGGAGCGCATCCTGTCCACAAAGGGGCACCTCTCCAACAACCAGGCCGCCGAAGCCGCGCGCGAACTTGTTACCGATCGCACCGAACAGCTCATCGCCATGCATATCAGCCAGGACAATAATCGTCCAAGCCTTACCGTCAAAAGCTATGCCAACGCGCTTGATGCAAGTCTCGATGATGAACTCGGCAGTTCTGCCACCCGTCTTCAAGGGCCACGGAAGCTCTCGATACGCCCTGCAAGCCAGTATCAACCGACAACCATTCAATAGCCCCTCAAGACAACAAGGGGGGGCTGGGAATCACTTCCCAGCCCCCCTTAACTCATACTCTCGGTTGAAGCAGAGCCATCGTTAGTCGATGGAGATCTTCGTAACGTTCTTCTTCTCGACAATCTTGGGAACCGTAACGGTCAGGATGCCGTCAGCATACTTAGCCGAAAGGCCCTCGCTCGAAGCGTCCTTCAGATACACGCCGCGCGTCGCGCTGTACGAGCTAAACTCCTTCTGCAGGAAGTTCTTGCCCTCGTTCTCCTCGTCCTCCACAACGTTCACGCTAATCGACAGGCGACCCTCGTTAAGCTCAACGTCGATATCATCCTTAGCGACGCCGGTCAGATAGGCCTTGACCTCATAACCATCGCCCTTGTCCTCGACATCAACGGGGAACGCCTTGGAAGCAATCGAGTTGTTTGCAAGATCGGTCATATCATCAAACAAATCGAACAGCGAGCTAGCAGAAGGACGAACGCCAAAAACCGAACGATAAGGAACCATGCTTGCCATGTTTACCACTCCTTTTAAGGACTGCCGAGTCATCTTCTAGGTGACTGGGACTTCTTTTGACGCTGTTATATATGCCCAGCCGCTTCTTATATATACATCGACTATAAAGTTTTTTGAGTCTATTGATATAAGCATATCTAAGTCTGGTTGACTAAGGTTTTGTCTAATAAACGGAATTTGCACGAAGGCTTAAATAATGTATGCAATCCCATCAAAACTAGACGGCTGGCTTACAATGGGCGCATACACGATATTGATGACGAGCTAAGGGCATCATGGACGATCAAAAACAGGACAACACGTTTATGCCGGAGCAGGACGAAGCATCCAGCCCGCAACCGATTCGATTCCATCGCCCCCACATCTCGCAAGAGCCCATCAATGGCCCAGAGCCCAAATATGTGACAAGAAACCGATATCAAACGCTCGAAGAAGCCCAAACGGGACGTAAACATATGGGCGTTGCCTCGGGAGACCCTGTATATCTGAAAGACGCACCATTATCTAAAAACAGTGCAGTTAGTGATGAGCCGATGAAAGCATCCGCCGCTCATCAACAAAGAGGGCCTCGACCCAAGCAAACCTTGACGCATTCGGCTCGCTATCTCGAGACTCCAAAACAGGGAAAATCAATCTTCGTTTCGTCAAGTAAACGACGCAAGCAGCATCAGCTGACAATCCTGCTTATGATCATTGCGGCCATAGCAGTTGCCCTTGTTATACGATTTATTTTCTTTAAATAAAGGCTCAATACCGAAAACAACAAGATCGTCTGGTGTAATTGAGTCATTCACGCCCCGTAAACGCAAAAAAGGGGGAGGCCGCGAGGCCTCCCCCTTCTTC
>NZ_QROG01000023.1:0-40263 GCF_003474585.1 Collinsella sp. AF39-11AT
GCCTAGGCTAGCCCCTTGTCACACAAACTACCGAAGCCTCAATTTTTTTTAAAGTTTCGAAACCGGGGAGGCAATATGCACGGGGATGCATCGAGGAGCAATTCCCAGTCGTGCCATGTCAGCAGCGATGCCGGGCGCATTCACGCGTGCTACAATGCGGGCACCAGAGATGAAAACACAGTCCCCGTCGGGTAGTCGTGGGCGTGCGGGAGTCCGCATCAGTAACCTGCCTCCTTGGTTGTCCCTTCTCTGCATGGTCATCTACATAAAGGAGGAACCAGCCATGCAGATCAGCGTGTCATCCACCCTGACCGTATATCACGACGGCCAATTCTGGGTCGGGCTGGCGGAGCATGTCGAGGACGGCAGATACGGCGCCGCCCGCATCGTCTTCGGCGCGGAACCGTCCGATGAGGAAATCCTGCGATTCGTTACAAGCAAATGGGCGAAGCTCTCGTTCTTCGGTGACGAGGCCACGGAAACAAGCAAGCCCGCGAAGAATCCCAAGCGACGCGCTCGCGAGGCAGCGAAAGCCCTTAAGCGGCCCGCGGTGAGCACCAAGGCACAACAGGCACTCGCAGCACAGCGGGAAGCGATGAAGCGGGAGTCGGCTCAAGCAAGAAGCCAGCGTCGCGCGGATGAGGCGGAGGCGCGCTTCGAGCAGCGAAAGCTGAAGCGCAAGCAGAAGCATCGCGGGCATTGATCGCCATGTGCAGCAAGGCAAACCATATACAGCAGTGGGGCCAGTTCCACTTGAAGCCGACGCCGCGTAGACGCTAATGGTGACGGCTATGCACGGGCACGGGCGAGCCACTGCACTTCACAGCTTGTTTCTCAAGTTTCTCAAGTATTTGGGACGCACACGCGGCGTTCAAAAATGCGGAGCGACTCCACATGGCTCGAGACTGAGCCGAAGTGCCCTACTTCTCGCCCTCCAGCAGCCCCACGATACGGTCGATGTCGACGGCGAAGTGGGGCCTTCCCTCGCGCTCGTAGCGGTCGAGGTACGCCTGGCACTCGGAGACAATGCGCTTGGTGTTGCCGTCGATGATGCGCTGGAGCGTCTCGTAGTAGGCCGAGCCCTCGGTCCTGAAGCGGCGCTGGTAGGACTTGGTTATGGGGAACATCTTGATGTAGTGGATGCCGTGGCGGCAGCCGAGGCGCGTCGTGGGGCGGGGTGGCAACGCAAAGTACTGGTCTTTGGGCACGTTGGGGGCGATGTTGGAATGCAGCGGTACGGCGAAGTCCCTGCGCTTCCCGCGGAAACGCAGCCTCACCACCACGATGCAGGGGAGATTGTGCTTAAGCATGAGCTCGCGGTCGCCCTCGACGAGGTCAAAGAAGTCCTGGGAGATGGATACGACCTTCACCGGTTGCGCCTCTTCATACGAAGTGGGGCCCGCATCGCTGCAGGCCCCTACAGGTGGGCGATATTCTACGCCTTGCGGCACCCCGTCGCCCACGGAGGTTAAACGTACACGTAAGCCGTACTCTGAAAGCCGCGGCTTCCGGCAAGTAGCTTATGCCACGAAAGGTCGCTTTCAACGCGCATAGCTCGCAAAATAACACTCGCTGGGCCGTCACCCCTGGCAGTTGCCCTCCAATCTTCATTGGAGTCAGCAGGTCAATTCATATAGTTATGGGGGGGGTATCCTAAAGGAAATCAAATTTATACCCCCATAACTAAGGAATTTTCTATTCCCACTCAATGGCTAGGGCCCTGGTGTAATTGGCTGGATCACCGTTCCGGGAACCGGTATCGACCTACCTGTCCGCCGAGCTCTTTCTTCAGCTCCAGCCTAGTATCTGATTCGCGCCGTTATAAGCGAAAACCGAAGAGATGCGTCTTAGCCAAGAAAAGAAGGTTAGCCTCATCTTACTGCATGATTCGTGTGTTATAGTTAGATTGCTCTAACTGTTTGGGGGCGACAGCCATGCACGAACGCGAGGGTTTCTGGGAAAAGAACGCCGGTCGGTATGACCGTTTCATGCGAAACGACCGGGCGGCGTATGAGAAGATGTATGGGCTGATCCGGCCGGTGGTGAAAGCAAAGACCGTGCTGGAGGTTGCCACCGGCACGGGGCTTATCGCAAAGAGCGTCGTGGATGCGGCGGCGCGCATCGAGGCTACGGACGCCTCTGCAAAGATGATCCTTGAAGCAAAGCGGGACAATCAATCCGCAAAGCTGCACTTTTCCGTGCAGGATATGTTCCGCCTGCCCTATGCGCAGAAGTCCTTCGAAGTGGTGATCGTTTCCAACGCACTTCACATAGTACCGCATCCGGAAAAGGCCCTGCAAGAAATCAGGCGGGTGCTGAAGGACGACGGCGTGCTCATCGCGCCAACCTTCACCCACGCGGGGAACTCGGTTTCCGGCAAGGCAAAAGCCTTTTTCATGAGTATGGCGGGATTCCCCCTCCACAGCAGGTGGACAAGCGGGGAATACCTGCGTTTCCTGCGTCAAAACGGCTGGGCGGTGCAGAAAAGCGCGGTGCTGAAGGCCTCGTTCCCGTTGACCTATGCGGAATGCACGAAATCGGAGGGGCCAGATGTCGTTCTTTGAAAACACCCGCAAGCCCGTGGGCCTCGGCGGGAAACTTATGGTTGCCATGATGAATCTGGGCCACAGCCCTGTGGCGCGGTGGGGACTTCAGTTTCTACGACTTACGCCAAACGCAAAGGTGCTGGATTGCGGCTGCGGCGGCGGGGCAAACATAAAACGGCTGCTGAAAAAATGCCCGCATGGCGTCGTCAAGGGCGTCGACTATTCGCCCGTCAGCGTGGAGAAGACTAGAAAGCTCAACCGAATTGCAATTCAGGAGGGGCGTTGCGCCGTTCTGCAAGGCAGTGTGGCGGATATGGTGTTTGAGGATAGCTACTTCGATGCCGCCACGGCCTTTGAGACCGTCTATTTTTGGCCTGATTTGCCCCGATGCTTCCGTGAGGTCTGGCGGACGCTGAAGCCAGGCGGGACAATTCTCATCTGCAACGAGAGCAATGGCGATACGGACAAGGACGAGAGGTGGACGCAGATCATCGGCGGCATGACCATCTACAAGGACATTGAATTAAAGGCGTATCTGGAGCAGGCGGGTTTTCACGAGGTGCAGATACGCAAAAAGAAAAAGTGGCTCTGCGTCACGGCGCGGAAGTAAGGGCATCAAGCACGGGCATTTTTGCATCCATCCTGCACATGAGTTAGGCATGACGGTCATAGCGGCTGTGCTGGCGGCAATTATGACAGTTATTCACTGAGGAAGAAACCTATGAAATGTAAAATTGAGAAAAACACCGTGCAGGAGACGCTGATCCTTCCGCTGTATTCCCGGAAGCTGTGTACGGAGCTGTACCCGAACCTTTACAGGGATGAAACAGCGGTTCGTCTGCTCGGCCAGATCGACTACGACTTTTCAGAGGCAGAGAAAAACTCCCGCAGCCTGATGCAGCACTTTGGTGCGCTGGAGGTGGCCACACGGCAGAGTGATCTTGCTTTCGAGGTGCGGGATTACCTGAAAGGCCACCCCAATGCGGCGGTGGTCAATCTAGGCTGCGGGCTGGACAACACCGGCAGAACCTGCGACAACGGTAGATGCAAGATCTACAATCTGGACTTCCCGGATGTGATTGCCTTGCGGCAGCAGCTACTGCCCGCCGGGGATCGAGAACAAAATATCCCCTGCGACCTGAAAGACACCGCATGGTTTAGCAAAATCGATGCCTCCCGCGGGGCGGTGTTCTTTGCCTCCGGGGTGTTCTATTACTTTCTGACCCAGCAGGTCCGGGAACTGGTGCGGGGGATGGCGGACGCTTTCCCCGGCAGTGTGCTGGTCTTTGATGCTGCCAATCGGGCGGCAGTAAAGATGATCGCAAAAACATGGCTAAAGACCGCAAAAATCAAGGATGTGGGGGCATATTTTGCGGTTTCGGATGCCGCCAAGGAAATCGGCACGTGGGACAGCCGTCTGCAGGTCACAAGTCGCGGCTATATGCTGGGCTACAACGATTTGAGAGACCCTTCTGTCAGCGGCTTTTTCCGGTTTCTCGCAAGGGTCGGTGACAACGGGATGAAAATGCAAATCGTGAAAATTAGATTTTAAAAGGCAAAAATGAAGCCCATTCACTTTGACGTTGAAGAAAACGGCTTTTACGGCACATATTGGGCGTGCAAGGACACACATACAGCAGCGGACACGAATTCGATTGAAACCGTGCCCGCTATCTAATACTATATTATTTTATCGAACGTCTGTTCTATTCCCACTCAATACACAACGTTCTCTACCTAGTTCATCTATTTTATCTGATTTACAACCATCCGAACACAGCGACCTGCTGCGGTATACTGCGGCACGGCACTGGGACAGTACTGTGACAAATACCGAAACTCAAACGAAACTCGGCCGGGTTGAGTTTCGATTTTTGTCCCAGCGGGAAACGGGGTGGGGCGGAGTGATCCGAAACCCTCCCCTAGCATAGCTAACCTGCAAGCCACTTGCGATTATCCCCCGGGAATACTGGCAAGTGGTTTTGAGGTGCGGGAAGAAAACGCTGGTTAGGACTTCGTCCCTCATGCGCCGCAGGAGAGTATGGTTGCAGGTGGTTATAGCTTGTTTTTAGGGAGCAGTCGCTTGATTCGGCGTGTGCTATTCGGCTTGAGCGTCGGTTCTGCTTTGAGCAATTTTTGCATGCTGCTTAGTTATGAATTTCTCTGACCACGCTTGGAAATCCTCCGACGCCTTGCCCTCCATTCGAGAGGTCAGCGACTGCTGAATGCCCTGAAACTCGTTTGCAGTACCTTCATTTGCGGCATCGCGCAGTTTGTAGAGCAGATCGTTGCAATCGGCGCAAAGAGTTAGCTTCTTGTCTCCGTTGTCTACTGAAGCGAATGCCTCTAGTAGTTTCTTCTTTCTGCCGCAGCAATCACACTTCAATTTCACGATCCTCCTCTTTTAGCGCTTCGGCCAGGTCTTCGGCCAGCGTTTCCATGTCGCGCTCCGTGACCCTCTTGCGAGGTTTCAGGACCCTCTCAAATAGAGGCTGCAGATACTCTCTAATCTCCTTCTCCTGCTCTTTCGAGCTCACTAGTTTTTCCTGGAGCTTTCTCAGGCTCTTTTTATCGGAGTCAAGTTGGGATATGGCAGCATCCTGCTCTTCTGCAGTTAGGAGATGCTCTATTTCCATATTGACGAAGACGGCGTTGAACATTCGAGTCGTCCATAGCGCGTCGTCTTCTCGGATTATGTCTCCGACGGCCTTCGTCGCTGCTCCCGCGACGCCCCCTATCAGCAGGCCTCCGCCCATCCCGATGATCTTCACTGCTTTTTTGTCGACTTTGTCGGTGAGCTTTTTCCCTGCGATAGCCCCTGTCGCCGCCGTCCCGGCAATCGTGCTTCCGAACGACACGAGTAGAGACGCCATGTTCTTCGTATATTGCGCCCCGGACAGCCTTCCTTCAATCAGTCTGTATGTGTCCGGTGCGGCGAAGACTACGAACATGACCCCCTGGGTAATGAGGTTCGATCCAAGAAACTTCGCGAAGCTCTTCTGTGCTGCAGCGCCGTATACGGCCTTCTTCCCGGCCATCGCCCGAAATGCGTTTACTATTTCCTGTGCCGCTTTGGGCCCTATCCTCTTGGTAATGCCCGCAGCCAACGGGTTTATTGCGTTCAAGAAGCTGGTCCTGGACAGCTGGGAGGCGATGACGCTTCCGGCGAAGCTGAGCCCGTAGACCCGGACGCCCGTAACGATTGCGCACTTCGCCGCCTCCTTTGGACTTCTGGTGCTCCATAGCGCTTGGGCAAATGCGCAGACGGCGGAAATGCCCAGTGCGGAAGTGCATGTTATAGAGCACTCGGCGAAGTCGTAGACGAGCGATTCCACTGTTCCCGGCTTGGCAAGGTTGCGAACCTGCTGGTATGAGAGGTTGCTCTTGCGGATGATATCAAGCGCCGCTTCTGGATCGTTGACTCCTTTAACGGCTCCTTGCTCGATGCGCGTTTTCATATAGGCGACGGCGTCCGCGTACTGGTCCTTCGGAACCTCTATCTTCATCGGGTTGTCGTTGAGGTCGTAGTACCTGAATTCCTTGGTGCCAGCCGGCGTTTTCTTGAAGCAGGCCTCTACGGTTTGGTATGCCGTTTTGCAGAACTTGCACTGCACCGGGGATGCCCCGACTATCTTGTCGGGGCCGTTCTTGGCGTTGTCTCTTCCGACTACCGTTGACTTCTCGCCGTGAATCCAATCAAGCTTCGCGCCAGCTTCCTCCGCGTAGATTCCATGGCCCGTCTTCGTCTGTCCTGCGCCATAGGCTGCATTGAACATCACGCCCTCCACGGTGAAGGAGTTCAGGGCGCTGATCGTCGATCTCTCGGCCAACTCCTCCGCTTCTCTCTTTTGCCTTATCACATCGGAACGGTATTCCCTGAACGCTTCGTACATAGCCTTGTTCTCGAATACCGCGAGGGTCTCGTCTTTGTATTTGATCGCATATCTGCGATTTCCTTTATCCCAGCGCTCCAGGATGTCGTAGTCTTCGGGATCGAAGAAATCCCATGGGATGATGCGGTAGATTGCATTCAGTTTCTGGGCCTTCTCGCCGGTTTCCTTCGCTTTTGCTTTGGCTTCTTTGTTGGCAGCCTTCACGTCTTTCTTGGGCGCTTTGGATATGAATGCGCGATCGGTGAGGGCGATTCCGGCAGGGTATCCTCCATACGAGATCATGTCCGCCCAGAGAATGACGTGGTCGTTGGGGACGGGTAGGCTCCTTTGGATCCTCTGAGCCTCTTCATGGGTGGGTTTGCCGCTTTTGCTTTGCAGCTCTTCGATCATCGCTTGTAATTTCTGATCCATGGCGGCTCCGTAACCCCTTTTCTTTCGTCGAATTATCCCACATTCAGATTGAGTAAAAAATTTTACGCCCTTCATTGGTGGTAGAAATGGCTACTGGGAAGTCCTTCTTGCCTTCGAGGCATTCGATAAGAACAGGAACCTCCACCAAAGTGGCTCTATCAATCATGCGCAGAAAAGGCGGCGGAAGGCGTTCTATGCGCTCTCGTCAGTTGGTCTCTCTTTGCCATTGGACGGGGCTTTCGGGAATGTGACGGTGCCCTGTATGGGAGTCCCTCACCACGACATCGAAATCTCAATCTTGCCTGCGGCCTTTGCCTTCGCCAGGAATTCCAAGAACTGCTCCGTCTTCCCGTCAACGGGACCAGCGGCTTTCGAGAAGAACGCTTGCTCAAACGGGAGCTCCCCGACAGGGCTCGATCCCTCTTCCGGGCTCCCTGATAGGAGGATTTTGTCCTCGATGCTGATCACAACGCAGTTGTGTTCCGTATCGATGATATAGAAGCCATCATGGGTCTCGATTACCTCGCCAGAATCATTGACGAATCGGGCGTCTACGGCGCAGCCGGGGTCCTGCATGCGCCTTGCGGTCACTAAGTCTAGTTCTTTGAATCCCGGGATCTCATCCATCGCGGCGCCCGTCGGCGGCACGAAGCCAGCGGGTCCGACATAGACTTTGCCCACTCCGAACTCGAAGGGGCCGCCCCCTGCGGTTACCTGAGAGGTCCAGACTTCAGGCGATAGACCGAGCTCACTGACGTCGCTGATCTCCCGGATCAGCTTGAGCAGAGAGCTTATGATGAGCGCCAGGTGCGATACGAGCACCACGCCCTGGTTGTATCTGAAGTCATAAGGGAACTCGAGTGCCGCTTCCTTCTCCTGCCTGGGGTCGGCGTGGACGAGGTCGGCGTAGTACCAGCCGAGGCCCAGCAGGGTGTCGGATGCAGACGTCACTTTGTCCGAATTGAGCTCCCCTATCTCCTCGTGAGATGAGATGGCGTTGTAGGAATGAGGCGCAATGTGCTCCTTGCACCATGAGTTGACGAGCTCAAGCAGCTTGCTCTGCCTCTCATCCAGCTCGACGGTTGAGGTGAGAACGCGGATTGCCGCGACGACCTTTTCGAGCTGAATGGGCTCGCTGTCGACGATGCATGGCCGTATCCTTGCCGCTAGCGATTCGAAGATCTCCTCGTCTTCCGGTCTGCTGTTCAGTCTCATCGAAACCGTCGAGTCGTTGAAGCGGAGGGTATAGCTTGGTTGGGCAAGCTCTTTTACCTTCTTGCTCTTGACCAATGAGTGTGCCTCGATTCGACGTGCCCTGACCACGAATCGCTCGAGGGTGTCAATCGCCTCTTGGGGCTCCTTTGGAAGTTTGATGTGGCGTTCCTGTCTTGACATACGGTCCTCTCCGACGGTGTAAACCTGCTTTCCCTGTCGCATTCCCATGGGTCCCCCTTCCGCGTTACGCGGGCGTCTCGTCGCTCGGAACTGGGACAATTTGTCCCAGCGGACGAACCCTGATTCGAGGCTTTTATGGGCATCCTTTCCGCCAAAGCGGCCGTTTTGCGTTGTCTTGAAAAGCGAGCCTAATCTTTCATTACATATATTAACTGGGTTAATGCAAACGCAGTGTCCGTCAACACCGTTGTGTTAGACCACTTTGGATAAGTGTCCTGCACGCAGTACACGCGACGGGGCCCCGGTTGCGACAATTCCATCATCAGGAGAGATGGAGGTTGCAATGGAAGACGTGCTCACCCAGCTGACGAGGCAGTTCCTCCCGCAGATGACGGCTGCCGAGAAGAGCAGGGTCCTGAGATCGCTCAAGGCGCTGATAGACGCGGAGCTTTTCGAACTCGCGGCAAGCGAGGGGGCGGAAGACGATCCCGACAGAGCCTGCCCCTGGTGCGGCTCCCCGCATTACGTGAAGAGGGGGCGAGACGGGCGCGGCCGTCAGCGGTTCCTCTGCCGAGGGTGCGCCAGGACCTTCACCGACGCCACCATGCGCATCTTCTCCACCACCAAGCTCGACAGGTCGGCCTGGATGAGGTTCGCGGAGTGCCACGTGGACATGCTCCCGCTGCGCGAGTCGGCGGAAAAGTGCGGCGTGTGCCTCAAGACGGCGTTCTTCATGCGCCACAGGCTGCTCGAGGCCATGGCCAAGCGCATGCCCGCCTTCCGCGTGGAGGCCGGCGGCGGGGCCGAGCTCGACGAGTGCTTCTTCAGGGAGAGCTTCAAGGGAAACCGCTCCAGGTCGGAGTCCGGCATGCCCAGGAAGCCCCGCACAAGGTCGCAGGGAACCGACGGGCACGAGAAGATATGCGTGCTCACCGGCATCAACGACGCCGGCGACATCTTCTACGAGATCGCGGGGAGGGGCGGCCTCGACGAGGCGGCAGCCAGGGAGCTGCTCGCCGACAAGCTCGCGGCCGGCGCGATAATCTCGACGGACCGTGCGCACGTGTACCGCCGCGTCCTGCCCGCCCTCGGCGTCGGCGCGCACATCGCCAGCAAGAGGGAGGAGCACGCCATCAACAGGGTGAACAGCCTCCACTCCCAGATGAGGCACTTCATCGGCAGGTTCCGGGGTGTCTCCACGAGACGCCTCGAGAACTACCTCGCCTGGTTCAAGTGGACATGGTGCTTCAAGGTCCGCAGGAGCGCGGACGAGCTCGCCGAGCTCATAGTGAGGCAGGCAGCCCGCGGCACGTACGAGAAGACCTGGCGCCAGTACAAGGTGACCCCCTATCCGTTCTACGAGTACTGGATCAAGCAGGCGAAATGGGACTCGCGTGCGCGGAGGGCCATATACGGCGTGGCGTGATGTCCAGGGCGGTCTGGCGCAGCGCATCTGCGGCAAGCGCTGAAGTCGTGCCCCGATGCAAATAGCAACAGCTAGCGATATTCTTCGGGAACGTCGAAACCGTACTCACGGCATAGGAGCATGACATCGTGGGCGTCGTGCTCGTCATGCTGATAGCCCAAGTGAAACAACAGCTGGCTTTCGGGGTCGATGCACGACACCTCCACCTCGCCGATGCGCCCCCTCCCCGAAAAGACCTCCCCGGGAAAACGATCTCCCTGATACAGAATATCGCCATTCTCGGCGAAATCGAAGCAATGCAGGTCGACGATGCGCCCCGCCTCGTCTTGCCACACCGTGTGATCTTCGGTGGTGAAAGATGCAGCCACCTCGGAAAACCCCTCATCAGCAATTAGATCCACGAACCTTTGGTAATCCCCGCGCTGAACGAACAGGTCGATGTCGTTATGAGCCCTGGTCTCACGCCCGACAAGCGCATCGACGCCCCAGCCGCCATCAAGGTATACGCCAATGCCCGCACCTGCGGAAAGGCCGATTATCCAACACGCATCATCCTTGGTGACCATAGGAGCTCCTTCGCTTTCGCCTGCTATCTAAGCAAGAAAGATTATAGGAAAAGTCCCAGTATCCAAAGCGGTCTAACACAACGGTCAACACGGACACTGCGGGCTCTTTCCCGGTGATACGATTTTCCAAGTTCGCCGAAATCGTGCGAGCCTATTGGTCAAGCTCGCCTTCACAAACGCAGTAGAAACACGGTAATAGGTGGTAGTTATACAGCTTGATTGCGATATCGCGCCTTTTAGGGATTTTCTTTGTCGTGTTAAACCTTCCCTTTACCATTGACGATGGAGGTTTCTCGTGAGAAGTATTGCGACAGAGCGACCTGAATTGGTTGATGAATGGCATCCTACTAAGAACGGCGAGCTTACGCCGGGTTCGATTTCCTTCGGCAGCGTGAAGAAGGTCTGGTGGCGTTGCGCTCGTGGTCATGAGTGGGAGGCAAGTCCCAACAACAGGAGCAAAGGGCAAGGTTGCCCCTATTGCTCTGGTAGACGAGCGCTCGTCGGCTTCAATGATCTTGCAACTGTTGAACCTGATATTGCTGCTACCTGGCATCCTGCGAAAAATGGCGATCTCACTCCAGATCAGGTTACTCGGGGCTCCCATAAGAAGGTTTGGTGGATCTGCGAGCGTGGACATGAATGGGAAGCCTCGGTATTTAACCGCACGAAGGGCCGCGGTTGCCCCGCTTGCGCCTCTCTGAATAAAGGGAAACGTCGCAGCGAAGCAGCTCTTAGAAAGAACGGCTCCCTTGCGGAGAAGTTTCCTGAACTTCTGCAGGATTGGGATTATGAGCTGAACGAAGCTCAGCCTTCTGAAATATCCTGCCTCTCGAATCTGCGATCTCGTTGGGTTTGCCATGTTTGTGGTCATCGCTGGACTGCCTCTGTATATAAACGGACTGCCGAAAACCATACGTGTCCAGTTTGCGCACGAAAAGTCGTCAAGCCTGGATTCAACGACCTTCAATTCAATCGGCCGGATATAGCACTCGAATGGGCTTCTAGTCTTAACGGAAACTTAAAGCCTTCCGATGTAACGGTGGGGAGCAATAAGAAGGTCTGGTGGCAATGCGATAAGGGTCATACATGGTTAGCTGAGGTAAGCCAGAGAACCTCTGGTGCGGGATGCCCTTATTGCTCCAATCAAATGGTTTGGCCTGGCTATAACGACTTGGCGACAACCAATCCTGTTATTGCGTCTGAGTGGCATCCTGCAAAAAATGGAAATTTGAAGCCTACCGATATTGCTGCTGGAAGTTCGAGGAAGAAGGTTTGGTGGCTTTGTCCTTTTGGGCATGAGTATCAGGCTACGCCGGCAAATCGCAGCATTGGGACGGGGCGTCCTGTTTGCGCCAAGGAAGGCAAGACGAGCTTTCCGGAGCAGGCATTGTATTTCTACTTCTCTAAAATCACTCCTGCTTTCAACAGATATCAATATGACGGAAAGTATGAGGTTGATGTTTGGCTTCCGGAGTTGAATGCGGGCATCGAATACGACGGAGCCTTTTGGCATGCTTCGCTTGCGGTAAAGGAGCGCGAGAAGAAAAAAGACCAATTTTTTATCGAGCGTGACATTAAGCTCATACGCATTAAAGAAGTGAAGAGAGCCGAGGATGTGCTAGAGGATTTCGAAACAACCTTATATTGCCAAAGCTCGATCAATGGTTCTCAAATTCCTAATGTTATTGCTCGAATCAGCCGGCTTCTTGGTTTAGCCGAAGTTCCTGATGTGGACATAGAACGTGACAGGATCGCCATATACAGCCAATATGTTTCTGGGCAAAAGGCCAACAGCTTGTCAGCAACCAATCCTGATCTTGCTAGGGAATGGCATCCGACGAAGAACGGCATCCTTACGCCTGAAATGATCAGCCGATCTAGCGGCAAGAAGGTCTGGTGGCTTTGCGAGAAGGGGCACGAGTGGCAGAGTTCGGTAGACAATCGAAGTCGTGGTAATGGTTGTCCCTATTGCGCGGGCGTGAAGCTGCTCGTCGGTTTCAGTGACCTTGCCACCACGAATCCTGAAATTGCTGCTGAATGGCATCCCACAAAAAATGCGCCTTTGACACCCAGGGATGTAACCAGAGGAAGCACGAAACGCAAGCCTTGGTGGGTCTGCCCTAATGGTCATGAATACCGAGCCACAGTATCCAACCGCACGCTTGGCAAAGGTTGTCCAATCTGTTCAAAAGTGAAGAGAGGGAAAGCAAAACACGTTACGCATCTGCTGACCCATGACAGTCTCGACGTTACTCATCCAGAACTTTGCAAAGAGTGGGATTTCGAGAGGAATGGAATTATTTTGCCTTCGGATGTTACGAATGGAGCCGACACTAAGGTGTGGTGGATCTGCGATCGAGGGCATCACTATCAGGCGACTGTAGCCAATCGTGTTTATGGTAAAGGCTGCTCTTATTGTGCAGGAAAAAAGGTTCTTGAGGGGTTCAACGATTTGGCGAGTGCTGCACCTGAAATTGCATCCCAATGGCATCCGACCAAAAATGGGCATAAGAAACCCAATGAAGTGGTCGCTGGCAGTCATGCAAAGGCCTGGTGGCTCTGCGAAAAGGGACACGAGTGGGAAGCGCAAATAAAAAGCCGAGTTAAGCAAGGCGTTGGATGTCCGTACTGCTCAAACAAACGTTGCTTGAAGGGGTATAACGATCTCGCTTCTCGATATCCCGACCTGTTGGCGGAGTGGGATTGGGAAAAGAACGTAGACCTCAAGCCAGATGAGATCGTCTGCGGTTCGGGCAAGAAAGCGTGGTGGAAGTGCTCCGAAGGCCATTCTTGGCAAGCACCGATTTATAGAAGAGCCGAAGGGAGAGGTTGTCCTATTTGTCGACATGAACATAGGAAATCAGACAGTCGGTGACGAATCTCAATGGACCGGGTTTTGTGTCGAAAAATCTGTAGCAACCCTCCGATTCCTTTTGTACCCCCATCTCGTGCCTCGTTTGCCGTCTATACCACTCAAGTAATGGATGAGGTTGTCTTGTGATCCCAAGGCGGTTCGCTATTCGGAATTGGGACAAAATGTCCCAGCGATCGATCCCTTCTCTGCGCTGCCGAGCGCGTTCTTTCCGATCATATGGGTCCATGAGCGCTTTCCGGAAAATGGATCCAATACCGCATTCCATATATTAACTGGGTTTATGCAAGCACAGTGTCCGTTAGTACGGACACTGTGAAGCGTTCGCTGGTAATACGATTTTCCAAGCTCGCCGAAACCGTGCGAGCCTATCGGCCAAGCCTGCCTTCACAAACGCAGCAGAAACACGGCACAGGTGGTGATGCGATGCACGTCTGGAAGACCTAGGGGCAGACGCGGACTCGCATTCAGCATCGATGCTGGCGCGTCAGACAATCATCGTCCAGGGGAAGCGCCCATGCCGCTGGGACAATTTGTCCCCGCGGGCGCCGCGCCCTCAATATGTCCCTTTTCTGAATACGGGACTAACAGAACCCTGCAGAACCTAGAGCGCCCTCTCTGCGAAACCCTCCTCCTGACCTTCGTGTAGAAAGCAGGAAAGCGTACACGGCGCACGCCGCTGAAAACTGCGGAACGATACGGAATCGACAGGCAAGAAATGCAAACCTCGCAATATCCCAATCAAAATTGTATAATCCCAAGGCAAATGGGAATATGCAAAAGGGACTGGTAATGAACGATACCATAAAATACCTGAAAGATGAGATGGGCCTCTTCGTGACCGAGTTCGAATGGTCTGGAGCGTCTGACCTCCCGCTTTATCTTGCTAAGGCGGCATCCTATCGGCTGTGTTCCTGCAACGGGGTCGATTTCATTATGGCAGAGGTCGAGGGGGAGGTCTCGCTTCCCAACCTCAAGAGGATCGTCTCTCAAGTGTCGGCGAGGGCGGGCCTGCAGGTTGCGCTCGTCGCCCAGATCGACGCGCGCCAGCGAAAGGCCCTCGTTTCACAGGGCATCCCGTTCGTCGTTCCCGGCAGGCAGGCTTTCCTTCCGATGCTGGGTTTCGTTGCGAGCGCGAAACGGGAGCCGCGTTCTCTTCCGGAGGTGCTGGCGCCAGGTACTCAGGCTGTGCTGGTTACGCTGCTGGCCAACCCAGAGGTGCGAACGTCCGAAGAGCTGATGAGGGCGACGGGCATGCCGTCGTCGAGCATCTCGAGGGCCCTCGACGATCTGTCTCGCAGGGGGCTCGTAAGCAAGTCCAAAAACGGCCGCGCAGTGGTCATCGAACGCAGCACGAGCAGGAACGATCTCGTCAAAAGTGCAATCGGATGCCTGCGGAATCCTGTCGCGCGGGCCGTGTATGCGAAAAGAGACGAGCAAACGGCGCAGCTTCCGCTTGCGGGGGTGAGCGAGCTTTCGCAGCGCAGTATGCTGGCAGCCCCCCGAATCGAGCAGCGCGCGGTATCGAGGAGGGCCTTCAAAGAACTTGAGTTCGAGGAGGTCCAACTTGGCGAGCTTCACGATGAGGAGACGGTTCAGGTCCAGGTATGGGCGTACGACCCGCTCGTGGCAGGAGGAGATGCGGTTGACGACGTGTCGCTTGCGTTGACGCTCGTCGGCGAGGGCGACGAGCGCGTCATCGGCCAGTTGAACGCGATTTTTGGGGAGGAATTATGGCAGTGAGCGAAGTTTACGGGCTACGCCGGTTCTCGGAATACATGGAGGGCCTCGAGGACTGCTATGCGATCATTGGCGGCACGGCGTGCGACATCATCCTGAGCAACGCGGATCTCGACTTCAGGGTCACCAAGGACATCGACGTCATCCTGATTGCCGAGAACCGCTTTTCCGAGGTTGCGGCGGCAATATGGAAGCTGGTGAAGGACGGCGGCTACGATTGCGGATGGAGGGGCTCCGGGGGAGTTCATTTCTATCGATTCACCAAGCCGAGCGTTGCTGGCTTCCCGAGCATGGTGGAGCTGTTTAGCAAAGCCCCCTCGTTCATCAAGGAACCAGAAGGGCTGACAATCGTCCCGCTGCCAGCGGGCGAAGAGGCGTCGAGCCTTTCGGCTATCCTTCTCGATGACGACTACTACGCCTACATGAAGTCCGGTTGCAAGGAGGTCGACGGGATCATGGTTCTGGACGAGGTGCACCTTGTCCCTTTCAAGGCCAAGGCCTATCTCGATCTATCGAAGCGTAAGGCCGCTGGCGAGAGGGTCGATTCGAGCGACATCAAGAAGCACAAAAAGGATGTTTTCAGGTTGGCTCAGCTCTTCTCCCCGAGAACGTCGTCGGCACTGCCCGATTCGATTCGCAACGATATGACTGAGTTTTGCGAGAAGGTCCGTGCCGAGGGCGTTCCTCTGAAGCAGATGGGGGTTCCAATGACGCTCGAGGAGGGAATTGAGCTGATCAAGCGTGTATACGACCTGTAGGGGCGGTTTCGGAATCTTTCAAGCATGCGACGAAGTAGGTGATGGGTTAGTTTTTTCGGCTTCGGTCGTATTGGGGACGATGCCCGAATGACGAAACTGAGATTGTTCCGAAAAGCAAAGAGCCGCAGCATTGCTACGGCTCTAAATTCATGCTATGATATGGGAAAATAGAACATTTGTTCGGTTATTCCCACTCGATGGTCGCGGGCGGCTTGGACGTAATGTCGTAGCATACGCGGTTGGCGCCAGGGACCTCGGCAACGATGCGGCCGGAGATGCGGGCCAGGACGTCGTAGGGCAGCTTGGCCCAATCGGCGGTCATGGCATCGCTGGACTCGACGGCACGCAGGATGATCGGGCGCTGATAGGTGCGCTCGTCACCCATGACGCCAACGGACTTGATGTCGGGCAGGACCGCGAAATACTGCCAGCAGCTGTGCTCGGAGTTGCGCTCGCCGGTCTGCTCAAACAGACGCTGGTTGTAGGCGTCGAGCTCCTCGCGCACGATAGCGTCGGCATTCTTGAGGATCTCGAGCTTCTCTTTGTCGACCGCACCGATGATGCGGATGGCAAGACCCGGGCCCGGGAAAGGCTGACGGAACACGATGTGACCCGGCAGACCCAGCGCCAGACCAAGCGCGCGGACCTCGTCCTTAAAGAAGTGGTCGAGCGGCTCAATGAGGTCGAAGTGCACGCCCTCGGGGAACGGGATCAGGTTGTGATGGCTCTTGATGGTGGCCGTCTTGCCGCCCGTCTTGCGAGCGCCGGACTCGATGATGTCGGGGTAGATGGTGCCCTGAGCCAGGTACTTCACGGGTTTACCATCGGTCTCAAGCTGCTGAGCAACCGCGAAGAACTCTTTCCAGAACTGCGTACCGATGATGCGGCGCTTCTCCTCGGGCTCGGTCACGCCGGCCAGAAGCTCGGCATAACGGTCCTCGGCGTGGACGTGGATAAAGTCGACGTCAAACTGCTTGGTGAAGACCTCCTCCACCTGCTCGGGCTCGCCCTTGCGCAGCAGACCGTGGTTGATGAACACGCAGGTCATCTGCTTGCCTACGGCGCGGGCGCCAAGAGCTGCCACGACGGAGGAGTCGACGCCGCCGGACAGGGCCAGAATCACGCGGTCGTTGCCGACCTTCTCGCGGAACTCGGCCGTCATGGTCTCGACCAGGTTGTCCATGCTCCAGTTGGGCTCCAGGCCGCAGATCTCAAACAGGAAGTTGCTCAGCAGCTGCTGACCGTACTCGGAATGCTTGACCTCGGGGTGGAACTGCGTGGTGAAGATCTTGCGCTCGACGCACTCCATGGCGGCAACCGGGCACACGTCGGTGCTGGCGGTAACGGTAAAGCCCTCGGGCACCTCGGAGACGGCATCGCGGTGGCTCATCCACACGGTCTGCTCCATGGGCGTGGAGTTAAAGAGCTTGGCGCCTGCCGTGCGCGTGATGGTGGCGCGGCCATACTCGCCCACCTCGGAGTGGCCGACCTTGCCACCGAGCGTCACGGCCGTGATCTGATGACCGTAGCAAAAGCCCAGGACGGGAAGGCCCAGGTCAAAGATGGCGGGGTCGATGGACGGAGCGTCCTCGGCGTACACGGAGGCCGGGCCGCCGGAAAGGATGAGCGCAGAGGCGTTCATCTCGCGAATCTCGTCGGCCGAGATGTCGCAGGGGACAATCTCGGAATACACGTTGAGGTCGCGGACGCGACGGGCAATGAGCTGACCGTACTGCGCACCAAAGTCGAGTACGAGGACCTTTGCGGAAGCCTTTTGATCCATGGTTCCCCCTCTTGTTGGCGGGGAGCCGGTGCCCACCCGCGCGAATGAACGAAATTAACTTCCATAGTGTACACGTTATATGGGATTTCTCGTCCCTCGCAGCCATCAGCGCACGGCAAACGCACGACCTGGGCCCCTGTTTGACGACAATTGAAGTGTTACCAAACGTTACGGATGATGTAATACGTTTGAACATTGGACGCCCTGTGCCACAATACTGCCGAACGACTCCGCCTCTGCGGCGGCAAATACGATAGGAATACCAGCATGAAGCGCATCCTTCTCATCGCCACGGGCGGCACCATCGCATCGACCGAGGACGGCAACGGCCTCTCCCCCGCCCTGACCGGTGAGGAGCTCGCCCAGAGCGTCCCCGAGATCTCGGGCCTCTGCGAGCTCGACGTCGTGCAGCCCATGAACATCGACAGCACCAATATGCGTCCGAGCGACTGGATGCGTATCCGCGACGTCATCGTCGAGGGTTATGCCGACCACGACGGCTTCGTGATTCTGCACGGCACCGACACCATGAGCTACACCGCGGCGGCGCTTTCCTATCTGATTCAGGACAGCCCCAAGCCCATCGTACTCACCGGCTCGCAAAAGCCCATGGGCAATCCCTTTACCGACGCCAAGCTCAACCTGTACCAGAGCCTGCTCTATGCGCTCGACGAGCATTCGCACGACGTCTCGATTGTCTTTGGCGGCGTAGCCATTGCCGGCACGCGCGCCCGCAAGCAGCGCACCATGAGCTTTAACGCGTTCATTAGCGTCAACTATCCGCCCATTGCCTATATCCGCAACGACCGCATCGTTCGCAACGGACTCCACGGCACTCACCAGGACGAGAACCCGGTTCGTTTCTACGACAGCATCGACCCGCGCGTATTTGTCCTTAAGCTGACACCCGGCGTGAACCCGGGTATCCTGGACGCTCTTGCCGATAGCTACGACGCTGTGATTCTGGAGACCTTTGGCATTGGCGGTATCCCCGAGTTTGGTGAGTCGGGCGAGTCGTTCCAAGAGGCAATTTTCCGCTGGGTCGATTCGGGTCGCACTGTCGTTATGACCACGCAGGTCCCCGAAGAGGGCCTTGACCTGGGTGTTTATGAGGTCGGCCGTGCCTACGCCGATCATCCGGGCATTTTGCGCGGCGACGACATGACCACCGAGACGCTCGTGGCCAAAACCATGTGGGCACTCGGCCAGTCACGTGATGCGGCCGAGATTCAGCGCCTGTTCTACAGCCAAGTCAACCACGACCGCATCCCGATGGCGTAATCCCTAAGGCAGCTCCACTTATCGCAGCCTTAAACGACAGGTGGTCCCCCTCGGGCCGTGCAAAAATCGGAGTATTCTGCAATTCCTCCTCCGGAGGCATAGAATCGGCCGATTATTAGACGAACTTTTAGGACGAAGGGGCCGTCTAGTAAATATTTATTCCTCATTTTTATTTAGAGTGTGGATTATCTACTGTCAAAAAGGCAAAGCCAGCCGCTCGAGCTACCATCTACGGCCGAACTGGTGCTGAATACTCGCGATTTTGCACATCGCAACCAGGGGGACCCGCCCAAAGAGCGTCAAATACAGCGGGGGAACGCCCTATTCGATCCCCTCGAGAAGCTCTGACACCGTCATGCCGAGTGCGGGCGCGATCTTAAATAGAACCTTGAGCGTGAAATTTGCCGTTCCATCTTCGATTCTGTCGAGATAGGGGCGACTGATTCCTGCTGCCACACAAAAATCGACCTTGGAGATACCAAGGTCCCTGCGCGTCTCTTCGACCCGCCTGCCAAGAATCTGTTTCGCACGTTCGTCCATGCAGACGAGTTTGAAATGGAGCTGAACAAAAACGTAAACTATAGTTTACGTTTTGCCGAATACACAGGAGTTTTCTATGTCGGGTTCTTCGGTCCGCATGTACCGAGCCACGCTTCGCACAAACAGCGCACCGCCCAAGCTCTTCGTCGTTGAAGCCGAATGCCTTTCACCCGATGAGCGCACAGCATTTGCATTGCTATCAAGTCGCGTCGCCGCCGTTCTGGTCCCTTGCCCGGCGCAAGGTGAACTTGCCATCCAATGCCAAACGCATAGCTGCTCGCTCAATCAGGCTGCCGTAATCGCAACCAGCCAACGCGGCCTACCCCTTCTTTTAGAAGCCGGCATTGCGCTCACCCTTCGCGGCGCCGGATACGAAAACGAGGCCGCCGCCGATATGGTCTTTAAACCACGATCGAGCGGCGGCCTCGCAGCAGCCATCGAATATGCTTGCAGGCTCGTTGCCTAAAAGGGCAAGCTAGAAACCAAAGCCAAAGCCCGTTCCGGTAATCGCCGAATACATAAAGTAGACGTTGATCACGTTGAGGAACACGCCCGTAATGCAGCCGTTGCGCAGATAGCGCTCGCACACGATGCGCGCCATGGCGGCAGAGTCATCATTGTTTTTAGCCTGGCGTCCTGCCGTAAAGTACGTCGCCACGCTCAGCAGCAGGTTGAGCACCGGCAGTGCCAGCAGCTCGTAGCTCTTGCCCCAGCGCGTCACCTCGCCGGCGGCATTAAACTTTGTTGCCACCTCGGGACCAATGTTGGGGATAACACACGCTGCGACCGCCAGCGGAATCACCGCAAGTACGAGCAGCGCAATACCCATGTAGCCGGCTTTTTTGCCATATTTAAACATATGCGTCGTCCTTACACGTTAAAGCGGAAGTGCACGACGTCACCATCGGCCATGACATAGTCCTTGCCCTCAATACGCAGCTTGCCGGCGGCCTTGGCGCCCTGCTCACCGCCGAGCTCGATGTAGTCGTCATAGCCAATGACCTCGGCCTTAATAAAGCCGCGCTCAAAGTCGGTGTGGATGACGCCGGCGGCCTGCGGGGCGGTCGCGCCCTGACGAACCGTCCAGGCCTTGACCTCCATCTCGCCGGCCGTAAAGAACGACTGCAGGCCGAGCAGCTTATAGGCCGCCTGCGCGAGCACGTCCAGGCCGGGCTGCTCCAGGCCCAGGCTCTCCAGGTAGTCGGCGGCGTCCTCGGGATCGAGCTCGGAAAGCTCGGCCTCGATCTTGGCGCAGATGGGCAGCGGCTTAACACCATCGATGGGCGCCAGATCGTCGTTGAGCATATCCTCGTCCACGTTGGCCACATACAGGATGGGCTTCATAGTGAGCAGGAACAGGCCCTTGGCAGCGGCGCGCTCCTCATCGGTCATCTCCATGGACGCGGCGCGCTTGCCCTCGTTGAGCCAGGCAAGCAGGCGCTTGGCGACCTCGAACTTGGGCATGAGCTCCTTGTCGCGCTTGGCCTCCTTCTCGAGCTTGGGCAGCTGCTTCTCGAGCGTGCCAATGTCGGCCAGGATGAGCTCGGTCATGATGGTGTCGGCATCGCCGGCGGGATCGACGAACTCGCCCGTACGACCTACCTCGCGCATAACGTTGGGGTCCTTAAAGTAGCGCACGACCTCGCAGATGGCGTCGGTCTCGCGAATGTTGGCCAGGAACTGGTTGCCCAGGCCCTCGCCCTCGTTGGCGCCCTTCACCAGACCTGCGATGTCGACGAACTCGACCGTCGCCGGCACAATGCGACCCGGGTTAACGATGTCGGCGAGCTTTTGCAGGCGGCTATCGGGCACGTCGACGATACCCACGTTGGGGTCGATCGTGGCAAACGGGTAGTTGGCGGCAAGGCCGGTCTTTTTGGTAAGCGCGGTGAACAGCGTCGACTTGCCCACGTTGGGCAGGCCCACGATACCGATGGAAAGGGACACGACAGCTCCTTTTGGTACAAGCATTTCAAACTGCATAAGTATAGCGCCGCCGCAGCATCTGGGCTAACCCGGACGCCACGGCGGCACGAATGAAGCAGAGATAGGGGTCGCTGACTAGTCCGCGAGCTTCTCCACCTGATCGAGCATCTTGTCGAGCTTGGCCTTCGCCTCAGCCTTGACCTTCTGGGCTTCTTCGTGGGCCCTAGCCTTCTGGGCGGCCTTTTCCTCGGCCTCGGGATCGACGACGACTAGGTTGGATGCATCATGTTCAACCAGCTTAAGCGCATGCTCGGGGCACACCTTGACGCAGGCTCCGCAACCCAGGCAATACGTGGACTCCAGTGCAAAGCGGCCGCTTCCCACCAGATCGCAGGCAAACGTGGGGCACACGTTGACGCACTCGCCGCACGACGTGCACTTGTCAAAATCGCATTCCGGCGTGCTCACCTGCATGTTCTGGGCAAGCTCGGGGTGGTTTTGCAGCGTCGAGAGCACCAGCTGGCGCCCGTGCGTAAGCGTGCGGCGACGTTTGGCCGTCGTGGTGCCGCACATGGTGTTGAGCGTACGCTCCAACTGAGTAATCTGATGGCGATGGGCTTTGAGCTTCTGCGTCACCGAGGCCAGTGCCGCCGTTGCCGGATTGAGCTTGGTCACGGTAAGGCCCGTGGTGCGGGCGATCTTTTCCATGTACTCCTTGCGCTCGTACTCGCGGCGCTTATGGCACTTGAGGCTTTTGGGATCGACCTCCAGACCCATGCCCGTACCGGCCCACTCCTCGGCAGTGGCGATGGCCTCGCCCAGAATATCCTCGCCACCGGTGTTGCGGCACTTATCGCACACGCCCAACGGCAGGTACACGCTCACGTTGGGATAGTCGGCCAGCACCGAGAACCAGGTCTCGGCCGTAATATCGCCCACGCAGGCAACGACGACCTCGTTTTCGCGCGGCATGCGCTTGAGGGCGCGCGTGCAGGTGACGTAGGCGGTCTCGTGGCTCGTAGCTGCCGAGACAATGTCGTCGTAAAGGTTTTTGGGCGCCAGGCGCGGCGAAATAATCGCCTCGGTCGGACAGGCAGCGGCGCACAGGCCGCACTTGCGACAGGAATCGAGGATCTCGATGGCATCTTCCTCGACCTCGATGGCGTTGACCGGGCACACGTCCATGCACGCGGTGCAGCCACTCTTTTCGTTTTTGCAGGTCAAGCACGGAATGGTGTTGCCGCGCGGACGCTCCTTGTAGTCGGCAGGATTCCACTGCGGCGCCGACGGATCGAGTGCGTCGGTCACACCGCCAAGCGGGTTTTTAAGAAAGTCGAAACCCTTGCTGATTTCGATAATGTCATCAAACAGATCGTGTTCCTGCGCCATGCGCGGCCCCTCCCTGAGCAGTGCAAACAAGCAAGAAATAATGATACGCCATCGGCCCGTGCCTCGAGCAAATTACACGCGGAGCACCTTTGGGACAAATAGCCTATGGCCTATCGCCGCCTCGATTGCACAAGGTCAATCAAGCGCCAAACTATGCCTCGCACATGAGCTGCACGAGCTTTTGTTTGGTCACCTTGGCCTGCTCGTTGGCCATATTACGCTCGTTTCTAAAGGCCGCATTTGCAACACTCTGCAGGTCGGCATCGGAAATCTCGCCAAGGCCCAGATCCTCGAGCGTCGTCGGCAGACCAACACGCTGACAAAACTCGAGCACCTGTTCAAGCTCGGGCGCACGCTCCAGACGAAGCTGGACCACCAGACCAAACGCTACGGCCTCGCCGTGCATGGCCTTGCACTCGGGCAGAATCGTCAGGCCATTGGAGATGGCATGCGCCAACGCCAAGCCACCGCTCTCAAAGCCAACGCCCGAAAGCAGAATATTGCACTCGATCAGGCGCTCAACCGCTGGTGACATGCGACCCTTCTTGAGGTCGCGCTTAGCAGCGACACCACACTCCATAAGTGTGTCGTAGCAGGCACGTGCCGCGACCAGGGCCAAGTGCCCCGGCGTTCCACCATGCTCGTTGGCGCCGTGCGCCGCGGCGCACGAACGCGCCTCAAAGTACGTTGCCAGTGCGTCGCCCATACCGGCGACCGTCATACGCAGTGGGGCCGCCGCGACCACGTTGGTATCGACCACGACCAGGTCCGGATTCTTCTCGAGCATCAGATAGCGATCGAACGACCCATCCTCGTGATACAGCACCGAAATCGCACTGCACGGACCGTCCATCGAGGCCGCCGTGGGGCATATGCACAACGGCAACTCGGCATAAAACGCTACGGCCTTGGCGATATCGAGCATCTTGCCACCGCCAATACCCACCACCATGTCGCAATACTCGGCCCGGGCTTCCTTAGCCATTTTTACAACGGCATCTTCCGTACACGGACCGTTGTAAATCTTAAAGAACGGCTCACTTAGATCTTCGTCCAGAAATCCATCGACGATCTGCCTGCACAGCCAATCCTCGGTGCCCTGGTCAAACAGAACATAGGCAGCACAGCCCAACCATGACAAATACCTGCCCTGACGCGAAAGTTCGCCCGGCCCCTGAACATACCGGCCGGGACCGCCATAAACCATAGGAAGCGCCATACGAGAATCCGCCCTTCATCAAACAACGATTGGTGCAAAGTAACCTGACCCCTTTGCATCAACTTGGTGCGATGGGGTCAGGTTGGTTTGCACCATAGCAAAAAGGGGCAAAGCCGTCTGCTGGCTTTGCCCCTTCCTTAGCTTGATTTACTCATCCATAAGGTAGTAGTGACCCAGCGCGTCGGCACCCAGGATGGCGTTTGCGACCATCTCGGGCGTCACCTCAAACGGCATGTTGCACATGGTGTCATCGGGCGCGCAGGCGGCCTCGGCAACAATCATGGCCTGCTCGCGCGTAAGCTCGGCAACGCCAAGTTCCTTCATCGTGACCGGCAGGCCCAGCTCAATGCAGAAGCCCAAGACTTCCTCGAGTTTCTCAGTCGGAGCATCCTCGAGTACCAGCTGAACGATGGTGCCAAAGGCGACCTTCTCGCCGTGATACATGCCGTGGCACTCGGGCAGCATCGTCAGGCCATTGTGGATGGCATGAGCAGCAGCAAGGCCCGAGCTCTCAAAGCCAATGCCCGAAAGCAGCGTATTGGCCTCGATGATATGCTCGACGGCAGGCGTGAGCGCACCCTTCTCCAGCGCGACCTTGGCCTTGACGCCATCGGCCATAAGCGTCTCGTAGCAGAGCTTGGCAAGCGCCAGACCGGCCATGCCGCCTTTGCCACCAGCGCAGGTGCCACCGTCGGCATCGTGCGTCGCCTGGGCCTCAAAGTAGGTTGCGAGCGCATCGCCCATACCTGCCACCGTCAGGCGTACCGGGCTCGCCGCGATAACCGTCGTATCCATAAGAACGATATTGGGGTTCGCCTTAAGGAACAGGTACTTATCGAACTGGCCGTCATCGGTATAGAGCACGGAGAGCGCCGAGCACGGGGCATCGGTCGAAGCGATGGTGGGGCAAATGATGACCGGGGACTCCAGGTAGTAGGCGACGGCCTTGGCGGTGTCGAGGATCTTGCCGCCACCGACGCCGACGATGATGTCGCAGCCGTTGTCGCGCGCGAGCGCAACCAGGCGATCGACCTCGCTCTTGGAGCACTCGCCGTTAAAGTCCTCAAACAGCAGCTCGGCCTTAGCCTCGGCAAAACCACCCTCGATCTTGGCACCGACGCGCTTCTTGCCCGAAGGCGTCACGATGACGAGGGCCTTAGCGCCGAGCGGCTCGACATAGGAGCCGAGCTTGGCGAGCTCGTCCGGACCCTGGATGTACTTGCTGGGGCTATTGAAAATTGCAGCCATAACTATCCCATTCTCTAAAAGAAAAAAGAAAGGGGCTCCGTACGGATACGTGCGGAGCCCCTCGTTACGATAACAAGAGTCGATTAGAAATCGATGTCGGTGTCGTAGTAGCAGGCCTTGAGGATCTTCTCGAAGTCGGCAGCCTTGGTCTCACGCGGGTTCTCGGGCGTGCAGGCGTCGGTCTCGGCGTTCGCAGCGATCTCGGGCAGCTTGGCGAGGAACTCCTCCTCGGAAACCATCTGCGGGTTCTCGGCGTCGACCTTCACGCCACCATTCGCGTAATCCTTGATGGACTGCGGAATGTTGAGCTGGTCATTGAGGTCGCGAATCTTCTGGACGAGCGCAGCGATGAGCTCCTCGTTGGTCTCGCCGGGAAGGTGCAGGATCTCCTTGGCCACGTAAGCGTAACGCTCAGCAGCACGCGGGTCCTTGGAGTTCCACTGGATAACCTTGCCCAGGTACATGGCGTTAGCGGCACCGTGGATGATGTGGCCGTTCTCGAAGGCAGCACCGGTCTTGTGAGCCATGGAGTGAACGATGCCGAGCAGGCCCGAGGAGAAGGCGATACCGGCGATGCACTGAGCCTCGTGCATGTGCTGACGGGCCTCATGGTCGCCAGCATAGGACTTGGGCAGCCACTCGACGATCTCGCGGATGCCGTGCAGGGCGTTGGCGTCGGTGAACATAGAGGCGCAGGTGGAAACGTAGGCCTCCATGCAGTGGGTCAGAGCATCCATGCCGGTGTGAGCGCACAGCTTGGCGGGCATGGTGTAGGTGAGCTCGGGGTCGACGATGGCGACATCAGGGGTGATGTTGAAGTCGGCCAGCGGGTACTTGATGCCCTTGGCGTAGTCGGTAATGACGGAGAACGCGGTGACCTCGGTAGCGGTGCCGGAGGTAGAGGAGATGGCGCAGAAATGAGCCTTCTGACGCAGCTCCGGGAAGCTGAACGGCTGGATGATGTTATCGAAGGACTCCTCGGGATACTCGTAGAAGACCCACATGGCCTTAGCGGCATCGATGGGCGAGCCGCCACCGATGGCGATAATCCAGTCGGGCTCGAACTCGCGCATGGCCTCGGCGCCCTTCATGACCGTCTCGATGGACGGGTCGGACTCGACGCCCTCGAACAGCTTGACCTCGAAACCGCCTTCCTTAAGGTCGTTCTCGACGTCCTGCAGGAACCCGCCGCGGCGCATAGAGCTGCCGCCAGAAACGATGATGGCCTTCTTGCCCTTGAGGTTCTTCACCTCGTGGCGAGCGCCCTCACCAAAGTACAGATCGCGAGGATTGGTAAAACGTCCCATACTGTGCCTCCTAAACAAGCCCCTCTTAGACTTGCGTATATAACGGAGCACCCAATTGGCTCCGTTAGGACCGGTTTGCGCGTTGCCGGCGATGACAATGCGCGATGTCTAAACGTCTCAACGCTCAGACAAACACTATTTTACCGTTCTGGTTGGTCAGTTATTCACCTAAAGCCGCCAATGATGAAACGTTTTTTCTATCCCTGAAGACCCTTGTGCGGCATTCATACTCCCAAGCTGGGCAAACGTTTTATCAAGGTTGACTACATATCCTGGGCAGGACGGTGCCCCTCCAAAATATGCACCGTTCGCCGCCAAAAATCGACCGTTTGCGGCACCGTGATACCACTCGGTCGTCCAAGGTGCCGACATTTGTACGACATCCGTCTTCGTGGTGCAAAGGTGCAAGTCCAAGTGCGACACCCCCGGTGTGCCACATGCGGGTAAACTAGAACCTTATATAGAGACATTTGAACCCTAACCGCAGCAAAGGAGGCCCCATGGCATTCGATCCCATTCAAGAGGATTGCCATCGCCTCGTTCTTGAGGCCTTGCGCCGCGACAATATCCCGCTCACCGACGGCACCGCCGTAGAGCGTCTGATGGAACAATTCACCCGCAACCCCGCGCCGCTCATCGTGCATGATCGCGACCGCGCCGGACATCTGATTGCCAAGGTGGTCGAGGCTGTCGACTACCGCATTCCCTTTATCCCCGACGATGCCCAAGCCGAGCAGGAAGAGGCCGCTGCCGAGAACATGCTTCGCGAGGCCGCCGCGCTCGATCCGACCAACTGGGATGCCCAGCGCATGCTGACGGCCCTCACCGCCGACTCCAACGAGGAATACGTACAGTACCTGGTATCCAAGCGCGATGAAGTCGAGCATGACCTGGCGTTCAAGATCGCCTCGGCGCAGGACCCCTATGAGCGCGAGGCCGCGGGCGACCTTATGCGCCGCCCCTACCTGCGCTGGCTTGCCGCCCTTGCATCGCGCGCCCTCATTAGCGGACGCTATCGCATGTCGCTCGAAGCTGCAAACCGCAGCCTCGACTTTGCCCCCAACGATCCGGCCGGCGTCCGCCACACCGCGATGCTCGCCATGGCAAAGCTCGAATACCCCGCCGAGGAGCTCAAAAGATTTCGCTCCGCCCACTCCGTCCCCTATCTCGCCAACACGCCGCTGCGTCGTCGTCCCAAGGACGCGGAGCGCGACTTGGACCCGTGGACGCTCATCGCACTGATGAGCGCAGCCTGGCGCGAGCTGGACTACGAGGGTGCCGAGCACTACTTGCGCATCCTTGCACGCTCGTGCCCGCACGCGGCCGAGGCACTCTACTTCCAAACCGAGTTTCCCGATGGCGTCTATGCCCGCGTCAACGTGGGTGTGGGCTCTACCGACGAGCTTGTCCTTGCGCTGTCCGAGGCGACGCCGGTACTGCAGGAGGGCTTGGGCGCCCCCGACAACGCCAGCTTCGCCGCCTGGGTCGCCACCAACGATATCGTGCGTTCCCAGATCGACGAGCGCATCCTGCGGGCGGCCGAGCAGGGCCTGCCGTTTAAGGGAGGAGACCTCTAATGGATCCGAGCGTCTACATCCCCGCCTACCTGGAGCGCGCCTATCTGGCATCGCACCCCGAGCTCACCGATGCAGCACGCGAGCTTGTCCATAACGACATTAGCGCGAATCCCCAAAAGTATGCGCAGTCCGAGCATGCCCAGGCGCTGCTGTCCTATGCCGGTGTTCATCGCCACCTGCTCGACGAGCTCCGTCGCATCGAGGACATGGGCAGCGACGAGGAGTTCGAGCAGACGCGCAATCGCCTGTTCGACGACATGCGCGACGAGCTGCTCAAGATTGTCCGCGTCGATGCACTGGCCGTCGACGCGCAGCTGCTCGCCATCATCCTGGCCGACACGCCCGTTGACGCCTGCCTGGGCGACCTGATGAAGCTCGAGGTGACCACGGCCGATTACCTGCAGCAAAGCGTGCCCGGGTTTGATATGGAGGCCCCGCACTACTGGGCCAATAATGTTTTGGCCGACGGTGTCACCGCAGCGGACCTTACCGTGAGCGAGCCGGCCCTTATCGGGTGGCTTCACACACTCGAGGCCATCTCGCAGCTGTGCATGGCGAGCGCTCGTTACCGCGCCGCCGCCAACTATTCTCGCCGTGTCCTTAAGACGGAGGGCTATCCCACCCGGGCCGCCGGCACCGTATTGCTTGCCCTCGCTCGCTTGGAAGATCAGGACGGCTTTTTTGCCCTAGCCCACCAGCTCGAGGAACAGGTGGGAGCCGATGCACTCGAGAACTCCCCCTGGTACCTGCTCGCCCGCACAATCCTCTTGTTCAAAACGAACAAGATGCGTCCAGCGGTGCGTGCATTACGTGAGTTCGCCAACCGCTGCGAGGGCGGCGCGTTCTTCTTGCTGAATCCCATGTACCAGACACCGTACCTTCCCTGCCGGCCCGAGCCACGCGATCCCTGGGATCTTTCGCACCAGGCCGTTTGGGAGGCGGACGGCATTATCTCGGACACTCCCGACTTTGCCCCCTGGGCCAATGCCTGCGAAGACGTGTCGCAGCTTGCCCAGGAATTTGCGCGCCGCTACGGTTTTTAGTGACGCACTCGACCCGACCATGTCGTTTACGTTAGGAACGGTTTCATGAACCTCCGCTCATCTCTTGCCTGCACCTCGAGCGATATCGCCCGCTGGGGGCTGCGCTCCGTCCTTAAGCGCCAGGGCGGCGTACTCCCCGGCCGCATCGCCATGAAGATCGACCCCGAGTTGCTGAACGACCTCGCCGGCCTTGTCGACCGCAGCGTGGTGATCACCGGTACTAATGGCAAGACCACCACCTCCAACCTCATCGCCGACGCCGTTGCTGCCAGCGGTGCTACCGTGGTGTGCAACCGTGCCGGCAACAATATGGAGCCTGGTGTGGTGGGTGCTCTGCTCGAGGCCCGCGGCGGCCTTAAGCACACCAGCAGTGGCAAGCGCGTAGGCGTTTTTGAATGCGATGAGCTCTACACTGTGCGCGTCCTGCCCAAGCTCAAGCCGACGTACTTCGTGCTGCTCAACCTGTTCCGTGACCAGCTAGATCGCTATGGCGAGATCGATCACACCCAAGAGGTCATCGCCCACGCGTTGGAGCTTTCGCCGGCAACGACGCTCATCTACAACGCCGACGACCCGCTGTGCGCCTCGATTGCCGCGCGCGTTCCCAACGCGAGTATTGCCTTTGGCATCGACGGCGCCACGGGCACCGAGTCCGACCGCATTAGCGACTCGCGCTTTTGCTCGCAGTGCAACGCCCCGCTGGAATACGACTATGTGCAGTACGGACAGCTGGGCGCCTATCATTGCCCTTCGTGCGGCTGGGGTCGCCCCGCGCTGCTCCGTCGCGTGACGGGCGTGGAACTCGGCTGCGACGGCTACGGCTTTGACCTTGTCTTTGGACCCGATACCGACGCACCCGCAACGCACATCGCCACGCGCTACAACGGTCTGTACATGGTCTATAACGTTGCCGCCACCTTCTTTGCGGCGCACGAGCTGGGCGTGGACGCGGCGCACCTGCAGCCCACGCTTAATGCCTACGTGCCCGCCGGCGGACGCATGGGCCGCTGGGATATTGCCGGCCGCACCGTCGAGGCCAACCTGGCCAAGAATCCCGTGGGCTTCGATCGCCAGATCCAGTCCATTAAAACGGCAGGTGGCAGGCTCTGCGCCTTCTTCCTAAACGATAACGATGCCGACGGCCACGATGTCTCGTGGATCTACGATGTCGACTTCGAGCGCATCGCCGATACCTCGGGGCTTGTCGCCTTTGCCGGCGGCACGCGTGCACACGATATGCAGGTGCGCCTCAAGTACGCCGGCATCGACGCCGCCATTATCTCGGACGTCGCGCAGGCAATTGGCGCCATGGCAGACGAGGCCGCCGATGACACCTTCTACGCCGTCGCCAACTACACGGCCTTCCCGCCGCTGGTCAAAGAACTCGACGGGCTCAAAGGCACCGATGCAAGTTCGGTCGCCTCCCACGCCGTAACGCGCGCCGATGGTAGCGCTGTCCCCACCGATATCGCGCCAGTCGAGCTCTCGCGCCCGCTGCGCATCGTCTACCTGTATCCCGATGCCCTCAACCTCTATGGCGACGGCGGCAACGTCATCGCCCTCGAGCGCCGCTGCGCCTGGCGCGGCATCCCCGTTCGCGTGGATGAGGTCCGCATGGGCGAGGTGCTCGATCTGCATGATGCCGATATCGTCATGATGGGCGGCGGATCCGATCGCGACCAGCTAGCCGTGGCACACGAGCTGCTCGCCCAAAAAGACAAGGTCGCAGCCTATGTTGAGGACGGCGGTTCGCTGCTCGCCATCTGCGGCAGCTATCAGCTGCTCGGCCGTTCGTACTATATGGGCGAAAATCGCATCGAGGGCCTGGGCGTCATTGCCGCCGAGACCGTACGCGGCTCCGACCGCCTGATCGGCAACGTCGCCGTCAAGACCGACCTGGCACCCGAGCCCTTTGTGGGATTCGAGAACCACGGTGGCCGCACGCTTTTGGACGCCGATGCCACGCCGCTCGGAACGTCCGTCGTCACGGGCACCGGCAACAACGGCGACGATGGCTTTGAGGGTCTCATCTACAAGGGTGTCATCGGCACGTACCTGCATGGCCCGGCGCTGCCCAAGAACCCCGAACTCGCCGACTGGCTCATCGCGCACGCCCTCGAGCGCCGTGGCGACACACAGGCCGCCGCCCTGCTGCCGCTCAAACCCCTCGACGACACCTACGAGCACGCCGCCCACGACGCCGCCATGAAGCTCCTCTCCTAGCACCTCACCACCACAAAGGGGACAGGCACCTTTGTGGTGGTTTTCCAGTTTGCCAACGATATACGCGCCGGCAAAAAAGTCTGCTATACTCTTCCCCGCTGTCCCCATCGTCTAGCGGCCAAGGACGCCACCCTTTCAAGGTGGATATCGCGGGTTCGAATCCCGCTGGGGGCACCATTTGAAATGCAAAGCCCGTTACCCTTGTGGTGACGGGCTTTTTTCTTCTCCAACGCCGGGATTCGAACCCGACAGGGTGCGGAGCTGAGGAAACGCGTAAGCGTTTTCCAGCGCAGCACGCAAGGAGCGGAGCGACGCAGCGAAAGCGGGCGGCGCCAGCCGCACGCGGACATCCCGCTGGGGGCACCACTGAATCTGAGAAGCCCGTTGCCCTCGCGGCGGCGGGCTTTTTGCTACCCATGCGCCGGGATTCGAACCCCGAAGGCATAAAATCACACTGTCATCCAAGGGCCCGTGGACAAAAAATAGCAAATATGAGTACTGTTACCAATTTAGTAACAGCGATTTCATGCCATCAGAAGGCGATTTGGACACAAGGCGTCCTACGGCGGAGGAATTGCAGGCGTTTATCAGCTAAGTACTTGGACATATGTTGCGTAACACTGCATATTTTGCAAAAAGATAATGCTACAGGGCTTGTGACAGTACTCATATTTGACGTTTTTTGCCCACGGCCCCTTATTGCGTGGGCGAATCAGTTGCAAAGCGGGATCCAAAGCGTCCTTCGCAAACAAAAAGCCGGGGCCACGCGATGCGGACCCCGGCTCAATACCGTGACGATATGTCGGTTACGTTCTACACGTAGAACAGAATGTCGTCGTAGGTCGGAACCGGCCAGTAGTCGGCGGCCACGATCTCCTCCATTGCGTCCACGGCGGCACGCAGCGTATCCATAGCGGGAACGACCTCGTGCGCGTATACGTTGGCCTGCTCCTGGCCATCGAGAGCCTCGGCCTTCTGATGTACGGCGTCGAGCGCCTTGATGGAGTCGTTGATGGCGGTGATACCGTTGCAGAGCTTGTTGAGCGTGTTCTGCTCGCACTGCATGGCGGCCTCAGCACCGGCGGCACGAATAGTCTCAAGGCCCTTAGCGACCTTGGTGGCATAGGCGGTAATGACCGGGCGATAGGTACGACGCGCCTCGCGAACCATCGTGGTAGCCTCGATGTTCATGAGCTTGTTGTACTTCTCGAGCTTGCAGTCATAGCGGCACTGGGCCTCGGCCTTGGTCAGGACGCCCGTCTCCTCAAAGAGCGCAATGGCCTTATCGGAAACAAAGGCGGGAAGAGCGTCGGCCGTGGTCTTGTTGTTGGCAAGGCCGCGCTTCTCGGCCTCGATGGGCCACTCGTCGGAGTAACCGTCGCCGGAGAACAGGATGCGCTGGTGATCGGTCAGCACCTTCTTGCAGTACTCGAGCGCGGCGTCCTGGAACTTATCCTCGGGCGTACCCTCGAGTGCGTCGGCGAAAGACTTGAGCGACTTGGCCACGGCAGCATCGAGCACCAGGTTGGAGTCGGAAACGTTTTGCTCGGAGCCGCAGGCACGGAACTCGAACTTGTTGCCGGTGAAGGCGAACGGGGAGGTGCGGTTGCGGTCGGTGTTGTCCTGCATCAGTTTGGGCAGGGTATCGGCGCCCAAGTCAAGCACGCCGCGCGTGGCATGGACGGAAGCCTTGCCATCGATGATCTTCTCGACAACCTCGGTAAGCTGGTCGCCCAGGAAGATGGACATAATCGCCGGAGGAGCCTCGTTGGCGCCCAGACGATGATCGTTGCCGGCCGAGGCAACGGAGGCACGCAGGAGCTCCTGATAGTTATCGACGGCCTCGATCACCGCGGTGAGGAAGACGATGAACTGCAGGTTGTCGAGCGGGGTGTCGCCCGGGTCGAGCAGGTTCTCGGACTCGGTGCCAAGCGACCAGTTGTTGTGCTTGCCCGAACCGTTGATGCCCTCAAAGGGCTTCTCGTGCAGCAGGCAGACCAAGTCGTGACGGGAGGCGATGAGCTTCATCTTCTCCATCATGACCAGATTCTGGTCGATGGCCTCGTTGACCTCGCCGTAGACAGGGGCGAGCTCATGCTGGCAGGGAGCGACCTCGTTGTGCTTGGTCTTGGCAGGAATGCCAAGCGCCCACAGTTCATCGTCCAGGTCCTTCATATAGGACGAGACGGTGGGGCGGATAGCGCCAAAGTAGTGCTCCTCGAGCTCCTGGCCCTTGCAGGGAGCAGCACCAAAGAGGGTGCGCCCGGTGATGACCAGGTCCCTGCGCTTGCGGTAAGCGTCCTTCTTGATCAGGAAGTACTCCTGCTCATCGCCCACGGAAGGAACGACCTTCTTGGGGGTCTTACCAAACAGCGCCAAAACGCGCTTGGACTCACGCGAGAGTGCGGTCATGGAGCGCAGCAGCGGGGTCTTCTTGTCCAGGGCCTCGCCCGTGTAGGAGCAAAAAGCCGTGGGGATGCACAGGACATCGTCCTTAATGAATGCGGGGCTGGTGGGATCCCAAGCGGTGTAGCCACGGGCCTCGAAGGTGGCACGCAGGCCGCCGTTGGGGAAGCTGGAGGCGTCCGGCTCGCCCTGGATGAGGTTCTTGCCCGTAAACTTGGTAATGGCGGTGCCGTCGTGGTTGGGCTCGAGGAAGCTGTCGTGCTTCTCGGAAGTAATGCCCGAAAGCGGCTGGAACCAGTGCGCGTAGTGCGTCGCGCCCTTGGAGATGGCCCAGACCTTCATGGCGTGGGCAACGGCGTTGGCCACATCCAGGTCGAGCGGCTCACCGTCCTCGAGGGTTGCAGCAAGGCGCTTCCAAATGTCCTTGGGGAGGTAGTCCTTCATGACTTCCTCAGAGAACACCATGGTCCCGAAGCGGTCAGTAAGTTCGGCCATACGGAACTCCCTTCGTATCGGCACCGCGTGAGAAGCGGTGTTGATTACTAACGAACGAGTCATAGATTAGGCTCGTCGTGTTTCCGCAACATTACCGTTATGTTGCTGTCACGAAACCAATCAATGAGGTTACCGCATCGCGGCGGCGTTGCCGCCCTCAACAGCCAATCAACTGTATAAATTGCAGACCTCTCCCCATGGTTTAAGGGTAGTCAATTTGGGATGGGGCTCTATTAACTGGTATTTCGCATCAGATACCAGTCTTTATAGCCCCATCCCAGATTGACCGCTCTGCTATAGGGAATGTCGATAGCAAGGCATCTTTGATTGGTATCCCCGAATAGCGAGTGAAACTCCACCGTGACACAGTGGTGCTGTAGAATCCTTACAACACATCACACTATTACGTATCTAAAGGAGCACGATATGCGCGTCGACGAGGTTTTTAAGCAGGCAGCATCCCAGGGCACCGCACCCGTTTCGTTTGAGATGTTCCCGCCCAAGGGCGAGCTGACCCTCGACACGGCTCGCGAAGTGGCAGGCAATCTGTGCAAGCTTTCGCCGAGCTTTGTCTCGGTCACCTGCTCTGCCGGCGGCTCGGGCAACGGCGCCACCACCGCCCCCATCGCGCATATGATTACGAGCGAATTCAATACGCCCTCGGTGGCGCACCTTACCTGCGTTGGCCGCACGCATGCCGACATCGCCGCCAAGATCGACGAATACCGCTCCGCCGGCGTAGAAAATGTGCTGGCCCTGCGCGGTGATCTTCCTGCTGGCGCGACCGAGGACGACAAGCCCGCCTCGGACTACGCCTACGCCCGCGACCTCATCCCAGAGCTCGTCGACGCCGGCTTTTGCGTGGGCGCCGCGGCCTACCCCGAGGGCCACATTGCCTGTGAGGACCTCAACGCTTCGGTCGAATACCTCAAGCAAAAACAGGACGCCGGCGCGAGCTTCTTTGTGACGCAGCTCTTCTTTGACAACGAGTGCTTCTACCGCTTCCGCGAGCTTGCCGACAAGGCGGGCATCACGGTGCCCATCACCGCGGGCATCATGCCGTTTATGGGCAAGTCCCAGATCAGCCGCATGGTCTTTATGTGCGGCGCATCGCTGCCCTCCCCCGTCATCAAGATTCTCGCCAAGTACGAGAACGACCCCGAGAGCCTGCAGGCAGCCGGTGTAGATTATGCCGCCCGTCAGCTTTGCGACCTTAAGGAGCACGGTGCCGCCGGTCTGCACCTGTACACTATGAATCGTCCTGCGATCGCCGCGACCATTATGGAGCGCCTGGGGTAATGGAAAAACCGCACATCGATACAACCGCTGTCGAAGTGCCGGCCGACCTTGCGTCGCCGGCGCTTTACCGTGTCGATGCTGCGCACCATCCCCGTGTCGACCGTGCCGAGATGCTGCGGTATCTGGGCTACGGCGGCCAGCAGATTGAGCCCGAGCTGTCACGACGTATTGAGCTTGTGGTCGAGCGCCTTGAGCTGGACATTGAGCCCCGCGGCGTGCGGCGCGTGTTTACCGTCGATGCCACGGGCGTGGACGAGCAGGGAGAGCCTTGCATCCGTCTGGTTGGCACCAACGTTGAGCTGCGCGGTCGCGACATCTATCGACATCTCAAGGACGCCCGCATGGCCGCGCTCATGGCATGCACCCTCGGCATGGACGCCGAGCGTCGTCTGCGCACCACGGGAGCTCAGCAGCCCCTAGAGGGAGCCGTGCTCGACGCCGCATGCTCTGCCTATGTAGAAGCCGCCGTTGAGCAAATGGACCAGCAGGTCAAGACGGACGCCGCCGTTCATGGGCTCGCCGGCAACTGGCGCTTTAGTCCCGGCTATGGCGACTGCCCGCTCTCGGCCCAGCGCTCGATCGTGAATGCGCTCAACGCCACGCGGCTCATCGGGCTTACCGTCACGCCCACCAGCCTGCTCATGCCCACCAAGAGCGTGACCGCGGTGATTGGTCTGTTTGACGGCGAAGTCCACGACGCCCAGAGCCGCCCCACCTGCAATATCTGCCGCATGCGCGAGCACTGTCGCTTCCGTGCCGCCCACACCACCTGCTATTCCAGCCATTAGGAGCCCTCGATGTTTACTCCGCTTATCACTCATGATCTGGACGGTGCTGCGCTGGCGGCACCTGTCAATGCCGCGCGCTGCAACGGCGCCGCGTACAAGACGCGCACGATCGACGATCTGCGCATTAAGGACGATCGCCTGCGTGCGGCCATCGAGGGCACGGGGCACTTGCTGTTCGACGGCGGCATGGGCACCATGTTGCAGGCCGCTGGTATGAAGGCAGGCGCCCTGCCCGAGCTGCTCAACTTTGAGGAGCCCCAGGTCATTACCGACATTCAGCGACAGTACGTCGAGGCCGGCTGCGACGTGATCACCGCCAACACCTTTGGCGCCAACGCCCACAAGCTCGACGGTACCGCCACCGTGGCAGATGTCTTTGCCGCCGCTGTCGCCTGCGCCCGCGCAGCCGGTGCCCACTACGTCGCCGGCGATATCGGCCCCATCGGCGCGCTGCTGCGCCCCTTGGGTACCCTCAGCTTCGACGAGGCCTGCGACCTCTTTGCCGAGGAAGTGCGCGCCGGCGTCGATGCGGGCGTGGACCTCTTTATTATCGAGACCATGACCGACCTTGCCGAGATCAAGGCGGCCGTCCTCGCCTGCCGAGAGAACTCCGACCTGCCCGTCTTTGCCACCATGACCTTTGAGGAAGACGGTCGCACGTTCCTGGGCACGAGTCCCGAGGTGGCCGCCATCACGCTCGACGCCATCGGCGCCGACGTTTTGGGCATCAACTGCAGCCAGGGACCGGCCGAGCTCCGAGGGCTCGCCGCACGTATGCTCACCGTTACGGACAAACCCGTTATGGTGCAGGCCAATGCGGGACTGCCCCACGTGGACGACGACGGTAATACCGTCTTTGACATCCAGGCCCCCGAATACGCCAAAGCCGTCGCCGGCATGATTGAGGACGGCGTGAGCGTCGTGGGCGGCTGCTGCGGCACCACGCCGGCGCACATGGCCGCCTTGCGCACGCTTATCGATAACCACACGCCCAGTCCGCGCCACCGCAAGCCCAGCATGTCGGTCACAAGTGCCCAGACTGTGGTGGACCTTCCCTGCGACGGCCACAAGATTGCCGTCATCGGCGAGCGCATCAATCCCACCGGCAAAAAGCGCCTGCAGCAGGCCCTGCGCGACGGCGATCTGGACTACGTCGTGAGCCAAGGCATCAGCCAGCAGGAGCAGGGCGCCGATATCCTGGACGTCAACGTGGGCCTGCCCGAGATCGACGAGGTCAAGATTATCCAGCAGGCGACCGAGCAGCTCCAAGGCTCCACGCTGTTGCCGCTGCAGATCGACTCCACCGATCCCGCCGCTGTCGAGGCCGCCGTGCGCCGCTACGCCGGCAAGCCCATCATCAACTCGGTCAACGGCAAGCAGCAGATCATGGATGAGATCTTTCCGCTGGTCGCCCACTACGGCACCAACGTTGTCGGCCTTACGCTCGACGAAGGCGGCATCCCTGATACCGCCGAGGCCCGCTTCGCCATCGCCGAGCGCATCGTGGCCGAGGCCGCCCGCTACGGCATCGGCCCGAACCGCATCCTCATCGACTGCCTGGTCATGACCGCCTCGACCAACCAGCGCCAGGCTGAGCAGATCCTGCGCGCCATGTCCCTGTGCAAGGAGCGCCTGGGCGTCAAATGCGCGCTCGGCGTTTCGAACATCAGCTTTGGCCTGCCTGCCCGCCCGCTGCTGGGTTCGGTCTTTTTGGCCGCCGCCTTTGGCGCGGGCCTCGATGCCCCCATCATGAACCCGGGCTCCAAGCGCTTTATGGACACCGTCTACAGCTATCGCGTCCTGAGCGTTGAGGACGAGGGCTCGACCGGATACATCGAGCGCTATGCCGGCTGGACCGATCCGTACAAGATCGCCGCCAACCCGGCAGCGGCTCAGGCCGCATCGAGTGATGCCGCGCCCGCTGCCGGCACCGCCGGCACCGACGGCAACGACGACCCGATTCGTCGAATGGTCGTCTCGGGCCGCAAAGGCGAGATCGCTGCCGAGACCGAGCGTCTGCTGACAGACCACGACGCCATGGACCTTATCAACAATCACTTTATCCCCGCCCTCGACGAGGTTGGCGTCCTCTTTGACCAGGGCAAGTTCTTCTTGCCGCAGCTTATGGCCTCGGCCGAAGCCGCACGCGTGGGCTTCGACACCATCAAGCGCCTGATGCCCGCCGGCGAGATCGCCGACAAGGGCAAGATCTGCGTGGCCACCGTCAAGGGCGACATCCACGATATTGGCAAGAACATCGTCAAAATGCTGCTCGACAACTACGGCTACACCGTCTTTGACCTGGGCCGCGACGTCGATCCGCAGGAGGTACTCAAGACCGTCAAGGAGCGCGATATTAAGCTCGTCGGCCTCTCGGCGCTTATGACTACCACGGTCGTCGCCATGGAAGAGACCATCAAGCTGCTCCATACCGAGGTTCCGGGCGTCAAGATCATCGTGGGCGGCGCCGTGCTCACCCCCGAATACGCCAAGCAGATCGGCGCGGACTACTATGCCAAGGATGCCGCCGAAAGCGCGCGCATCGCCGAAGAGGTCTTTGGGCAGTAACACAACGGAAACAACCGTGCACCAAAACGTGCCGCATGCGTCACTTGGCACGTGCGGCACGTTAGAATAGATAAGACTATGCTCGTTTTGGCAGATAGGAGCGCAAGGATGGCGATCACGCCCGCAGAAATCGCGGAAACCCGCGGCATGGTTGAGGAGCAGAACCTCGACATCAGGACCATCACCATGGGTGTTTCGCTCATGGGTTGCGGTGACGAGAACCTCGACCGCATGTGCACGAAGATCTACGACCACGTGACGCACACGGCCGAGCACCTGGTCGAGACCGCCGAGAACCTCGAGCGCGAGTACGGTATCCCCATCGTCAACAAGCGCGTTTCCGTCACCCCGGTGGCGCAGATTGCCGCATGCTGCAAGGATGAGGACCTCACCCCCATCGCGCACGCCCTCGACCGCGCGGCAGAGACGCTCGGCATCGACTACCTGGGCGGCTTCTCCGCGCTCGTCCAAAAGGGCATCGGCGACGCCGACCGCCGCGTCATCCAGTCCATCCCCCAGGCGCTCGCTACCACCAGCCGCGTCTGCTCCAGCGTCAACGTCGCCAGCCTGCGCGCCGGCATCAACATGGACGCCGTGCTCATGGCAGCGCAGACCATCATCGATGCCGCCAAGCTTACGGCCGATGAGGATTCCGTCGGCGCCTCCAAGTTTGTCTGCTTTGCCAACATGGTCGAGGACTCCCCGTTTATGGCGGGCGCCGTCCACGGCGGCGGCGAGGCCGACGCCGTCATCAACGTAGGCGTCTCGGGCCCCGGCGTGATGGCCGCAGCCCTGGAGAAACTGCCCGATTCCGCATCGATGATGGAAGTCGCCGAGAAGATTAAGCAGACTGCCTTTAAAATCACCCGTGCCGGCGAGCTCATGAGCCGCGAGGCCGCCCATCGTCTGGGTGTCGAGAAGGGCATTGTCGACCTGTCGCTGGCACCTACGCCTGCCATCGGCGACTCCGTTGCGCGCATCCTCGAGATCATCGGTGTGGGCACCTGCGGTGGCCCCGGCACGACCTGCGCGCTCGCCATGCTCAACGATGCCGTCAAGAAGGGCGGCGTCATGGCCAGCTCCAGCGTGGGCGGCCTCTCGGGCGCTTTTATCCCCGTGTCCGAGGACGCCGGCATGATCGCCGCCGTCGAGGCCGGCGCGCTTTCGCTCGAGAAGCTCGAGGCCATGACCTGCGTGTGCTCCGTTGGCTTGGACATGATCGCCATCCCCGGCGACACCCCGGTCGAGACCATCGCCGGTATCATCGCCGACGAGATGGCCATCGGCGTCATCAACAACAAGACCACGGCTGTCCGCGTGATCCCTGCCATCGGCAAGGGCGTGGGCGACTGCGTCGAGTACGGCGGCCTGTTCGGCCGTGCGCCCATCATGCCGGTGAACCCCAACGCCGGCACCGTGCTTGCCCACCGTGGTGGACGCTTCCCGGCTCCGCTGAACTCACTGAAGAACTAGCTGAGGGGGACTGGCGAGGAGCCCCGCCGCCGGGCGGCAGACATATAAGGTCGCCTGCTCGGACAGTCCTGACTCGCACGGAGAGCACATT
>NZ_QROG01000024.1:0-39301 GCF_003474585.1 Collinsella sp. AF39-11AT
GGCCGCGCGGCAAGGAGATATATTGCCAGACCGGAGGGGCGCCGGGGGCGGGAATCTGGGCGTACACATTTCCTACACAATTTGGGATCCGACTAACGTTTGCCAGCCGTTAACTACCGCTCACCGAGCATCTCTTTATATAAGGCAGTCTCATGGTTAAAGCGGATACGTTCCCCTAGCTAAAGCACAGCCAGCATCGAGCAACTCATCACGTTCTTCCACCGAGAACCCCTCGGCGTAGACGCGCACCACTGGTTCGGTCCCGCTAGGACGGACCAGCAGCCACGTGTCATCCTCGAATGCTAAACGCAAGCCATCCATATGACTAACGTTTTGCGGCACCTTGCCACAAATCGACTTGGGGTTTACGCCCGGCAGCAGGGTTCGTAACGTTTCGGCATCTTCGGCCTCAAGGCGCAAATCGCGTCGACCGTAACTCGTCTTACCAAAACTGTCCTCGAGTTGGTCGACCAGAACGCCCAAAGGCGCGTCCGTCTTTGCCATAAGCTCACACAGAATCAGACAGGCGAGGATTCCATCGCGCTCGGGCATATGCGCGGCGATGCCGATACCACCGGCTTCCTCGCCGCCTATGAGGACGCCACCCTTCTTCATCTCTGCCGCTATATATTTGAAACCGACTGGTTTGACGGTCACGCGGCAGCCAAGCGCCTCGGCAATGCGACGCACGAGCGTCGAGCACGAAAGATTGACGACGACGCGTCCCTCCAAATTACGAAATTGAACCAAGTCGCCCAAAACGAGCGCCATGATCTGATGCGGATGTATATATCTGCCGCGCTCGTCAACCGCGCCGATACGGTCGGCGTCGCCGTCGGTCACCAGGCCAGCGCAAGCTCCGTCCTCGATAACCGTATGCTCGCAAGCGTCCACCCACGGCTCAACGGGGTCGGGGCAGATATCTTCTTGGTCAGGCGCCTGCCCGGCGTGAATCTCGTGCACCTCAACGCCAAGCTCGCGCAGCAAGTCGGCTAGATAGCCCTGGGCTGCGCCGCCCATGGGGTCAACAACCACGCGCAGGTGCGCGGCGCGGATGGCTTCGGCATCGACAAACGATGCCACCGCTTGCATATAGTCAGGAATGATATCCGCGGTGCGATATTGCCCCTCGATCCCCATTGGCTCGGGAGCCATGGTCTCTTCGAGCTCTTCGATGACATCCTGGTTGGCGGTCGAGCCGTCACCCATGCGAATCTTGAGACACAGATAACCCTGCGGATGATGGGACCCCGTCACCATGAGCGCACCGCAGGCCTCGCCGTCATACGCCGCCGCCCACGTAAGGGCGGGGGTCGGAACAGGCCGAGATGCGAGCACTGCGTCCAATCCGTGAGCGGCAAGCACGCCTGCCGCAAGCTCAGCGAACTCGCGCGCTAAGGGCCGAGTGTCGAACCCTATATATACCGTTTTGCCCGGATTGGTCTTTTGCCACAACTCGCCGACGGCATCGGCGATACGGGCAACGTTATCGGCAGTGAAGTCCTCATCGACGCGAGCGCGCCAACCGTCAGTTCCAAAATGAATTATCGCGCACACGCGCAGACACCTCGCAGTGTTTGGATCATGGTACGCATGAGGTATACCCGCAGCACGCACCCGGCAACCTGCCGGTACCAGCATTCACCATTTGGGCAAATGCTGCCGAGGACATGCAGGCAATAAAAAACCGCCCCGTATGGAGCGGTTTTGCCCTTTATATATCGAGCGCCTCGGCCATCGCTGCCGTAGTGATTGCCGTGGTTCCACAGCAACTGCCCACCATTGCGGCACCGGCATGTCTCCATTCGATGCATGCGCGCGCGAAAGCTTCGGGGTTCTCGTGCCATACGGGGCCATCCTGAGTCTGGACCGGATCGCCTACGTTGGGACGCACCGTGACGGGAGTAGTCGCCGATGCAACCATCCTGGGCACCGCCGCGTTCGCGGCCGCAAGCGAACAGCAATTAACACCAACCGAGTTTGCGCCGTGTTTTTCGGCGTACAAAACGGCTGCCTCGATGTTGAGGCCATCGCCCAACAGGTCGCCTTTATCGTCAACGACAAAACTCACCAGGACAGGCATGCCGTCGGCGGCATCTCGGGCGCCGGCAAGCGTGGGCTGCAAATTACGGATAGACGTCACCGTCTCGATCAGCAGACCGTCAACACCAGCATTGAGCAAGGCGTGCGCCTGTTCGCGCGCAATGCCTCGGATTTCACGATACTCGACAGAGTCTTCGGCAAACCACTCAATACCGATCGGGCCCATCGAGCCCAGTAGCAGCTGAGGGTGCGCCTGGCGGGCATCGTCGACGGCCCCGCGATTGACCTCCGCCACGGACGGCGCAATCTGATCGTGCTTGAGGGCATAGCTCGATGCCTGAAAGGTGTTGGTAATGAGCACCTGCGCGCCGGCGGCGACATACAAGCGATGAATACGAGAAACGGTCTGCGGCTCTGCCAGATTCCAAAACGCCGGTGGAATGTCGGCGGCATCGTACTCACTCAACAGAACACTGCCCATGGGGCCCTGCGCCAACAAGGTCTCGCTCGACAAGCGGCGCGTAAGTTCCTCGGCACCAAAGCGGTTGTAATAACTCGTATCCATATATATCCCGCTATTCCTCGACGCTGATTCCCTGCTTTTCGAGATAGGCGAGCCAGCGGTTCATCGTGTCCTCGGATAGCGCATGCTCCATCATGCAGGCCTCGGAATCGGCTCGCTCAAATTCGACACCGAGCTCCTGAACCAAAAACGTGCGGATGAGGCGATGACGGTACCAGATAGCCGTACCAACCTCGCGGCCGCGATCGGTCAGGACTACCTTGCCGTAGTGCGATTGCTCGACAAGTTCGGATGCTTTGAGCGCCGAAACCGCTTTATTGACCGATGCCTTGGAGACGCCAAGGCGCTGCGCGATGTCGACCGATCGCACGCCGTTGGTTTCCCCCTCTTCGCTTTCAATGCGAACCATGCACTCCAAGTAGTCTTCGTTCGCCACCGTCAGATGTAGTTCGCGCGAGCTATTTGTCGTATCCATGATCTTCCGTCCCTTCTGCATTCATTGGCTGATTCTACCCCATCCAAGCGTCGCGGTATGCCGTGGCATACCGTGCTAGAGTTCTTGTTGCACACGACGACCAAGATTGGAGCGGTCTTTATGGAAAACACCACCACGAACCCCGATGTCCTCGAGCGCTTTTTGCGCTACGTCCAGATCAACACGCAGTCCGAGGATGCAAACTGCGACCAGGTACCCTCGAGCGCCGTTCAGTTTGACCTTGCCAACGTGCTGGCTGAAGAGCTGCGCGAGCTTGGTGCGGAAGATGCCCACGTGACCGAGCACGCCTATGTCTGCGCGCATATCCCCGCAAGTGCGGGCGCTGAGGACAAGCCCGCCCTGGGCCTGATCGCCCATCTCGACACCACCGAAGTTGCACCGGGCGCCGGCGTGAAGCCGCACATCGTACACTACGAGGGCGGCGACCTGGTCTGCGGCACGGTTGACGGTAAGCCCGTTGCCATGAGCACCGCCAAGCTTCCCGCCCTGAACGACCTCGCGGGTGAGGACCTGGTCTGCAGCGATGGCACCACGCTGCTGGGCGCGGACGACAAGGCAGGCGTCGCCGAGATCATGTCGCTTGTCGCGCGTATCGCTCAGGACCCTTCTCTGCCCCATCCCGCACTCGGCATTTGCTTCTGCCCTGACGAGGAGATCGGCCACGGAGCCGAGCTGCTGGATATCGATACCTTTGGCTGCAAGTACGCCTACACGGTCGACGGCGGCCCCATCGGCGAGCTGGAGTGGGAGTGCTTTAACGCCGCCGAGGCGACCGTCTGCTTTGAGGGCCAGTCCATCCACCCGGGCGACGCTAAGGGCCGTATGGTCAACGCAGGCAATCTGTTCTGCGACTTCAACGCGTTGCTCCCCTACGTGCAGCGTCCGGAGTATACGGAAGGCTACGAGGGCTTTTATCACCTTGAGGGTGTATCTGCGACCGTCGATCACGCCACAGCGCGCTATATCGTCCGCGACCATGACGCCGCCAAGTTCCAGCAGAAACTCGACCTTATTGATGCCGCCGCCTCGATGCTCAACCAGCGTCTGGGTGAGGAGCGCGTGACAGTCGAGATTAAGCAGCAGTATCGAAATATGGCCGAGATCGTTTGTGACTTTCCCGAGCTTATTGATGTTGCCAAGGAAGCCTACCTTGCCTGCGGCGTTGAGCCCCAAGTGCTGCCGATTCGCGGCGGCACCGACGGCGCGCAGCTGTCGTTCCGCGGTCTGCCCTGCCCCAACCTTTCCACCGGCGGCTATTGCTACCACGGCGTCAACGAATTCGTCCCGGTCAGTTCGCTCGTCAAGATGACCGACGTGCTCCAGGAGCTCGTCGCCCGCTTTGCATAAGCCTGGCTGCACAAGTCAAAAAGACGAATCGCCCCGTCCTCAACCAAGAACGGGGCGATTTTTTGCTGCAATGAGAACAGGTTGACGCACGCCAGCCTCTTAACGCAAGGAGTGTCCCAAACTGCCGGCACAAAAGGAACGTCCCCAAGTGCCGCAAAATGACGACATCCACTCTCGCTTTGTGGGTAGTCATTGGGGAGGTTCTTGTTTGACTAGTCGTTTAAAAACGTCCCCAATGACTACCCAACGACTAGTCCGGACCAAGGCAACGCCGATGTTTTGGCAACGACAGCGAAAACCCGCCAGAGCGAGCAAGGTGCCTTGAAACGAGGCGGCATTGATCTTTTGATCATGCCGCCGAAGTTGAAAGGCAGATTGCCGCTCTGGCGGGTTTGCAGCGTCAACTGGTTACGCGGGCTGGTAAGCCCGCGTAACCCTAATAATTGGCCTCGTAGCCGTTGCCGTCGCCGGTGGGCTCTTCGTAGTAGTCCGAATCGCTCGAATCGCTTGAGTCATCGGAATCGTCAGAGCTGACCGATGAGGTTGCGGTACCGTTTGCGTAATCGTCAGACGTGTTGTTGTTCAGGTCGCCGATCGTAGAGCTGGAACCGTCGGAAAGACCCATGGTGTTGGGACCCTTGGGATCCTTGCCAGCATCGACGCGCTCCATCATTTCCTTGAGCTCGTCCTCGTAGACAAAGACGTAGCTCACACCGTCGATCATGGTGCTGTCGTCGGCGTACGAGGGCAGGTTGGCCGAGTAGATACCGTCGACATCCATACCGCGCATGGCGTTGACCGTAGCCACGATATCCTGAACGCTCATATCGGTTACGAGCATATCGGACAGCGAATTAACCAGGCCAAAGATCTTCGTGGCATCGAAGTTATTGAGAATCTGGTTGGCAAGGGCGCCAAGCACCTGACGCTGGTGGCGCATGCGCGTGTAATCGCCGTCGGCATAGGTGTAGCGGCAGCGGGCATAGGTAAGGGCGGTGGCACCGTCCATATGCTGCTGGCCAGCGGTAATCTTAATATCCAGGTGCTCGGGGTCGTCAACATCATCGGTTGCGTTAATGTCGATACCGCCAACCGAATCAATCAGCGCCTGCATACCGTCGAAGCTGACCTCGGCATAGTGGGAAATCTGAACACCGCACAGCTCGTTGACCGCCTCGACCATGGCCTCGGCGCCGCCAACGGTATGGCAGGCGTTGATCTTCATGGTCTCGCCCTTGTACTCGACCTTGGTGTCGCGCGGAACGGAAATGAGCGTCGCCTGCTTTTGCGTGGGGTCGATGCGTGCCAGGATAATCGAGTCGGCACGATACGTATCCTCGCCCGGACGGCCGTCGGTACCAAGAAGCAGCACGTAGAACGGATCCTTTGCCTCATCGGTGTCAACCAGAACCCGACGCAGATTGTCGGTAATGACATTAGAATCGCCGAGCTTGCCCATAATGGTGGCAAACCACAGGCCGGCAGCGGTAGTGGCACTCAACAGCACGCCAAGCACGACAATGAGCGCGACGTGACGAATCGTGTGGCTACGACGACGTTGGCGAGCGCGCTCGGAATAGCGAGCCACGTTATCGCGACTGTAGATCTTGGCCTGCGCACCAGTTGAGGGTCTTCGGGTGGTGGTATCTGCGAGGGGCTTTTTATTAAACATAGGCAACCTGTATTAGTAGATGACGGGATCGGGGACGGTAGCATGCTCGACATGCGCGCCGAGCGCCTGCAGCTTTTCGACAAACTGCTCGTAGCCGCGCTTGATGTGATGGATAGCCGAAACCTCGGTCGTCCCGTCGGCGATCAAGCCCGCTACGACGAGGGCCGCTCCGCCGCGCAGATCGGGCGAGGTAACCTGTGCACCCGAGAAGCCCTTGACGCCATGAATCATGGCATGATGGCTCTCGATACGAATGTCGGCACCCATGCGCACCAGCTCAGAGGCAAACATAAAGCGATTCTCGAAGATGTTCTCGGTAATAACGGAACTGCCGTCGGCAAGGGCGGAGAGCACCATAATCTGCGCCTGCATGTCGGTCGGGAAACCGGGGAACGGAAGCGTCTGGATGTCGACCGGCTTGATACGCTCGGCACGGTTCACATGGACGCCATCCTCGACGCGCTCGCAGTCGATACCCATGAGCTCCATCTTCTTGAGCACCATGCCCAAATGAATGGGGCAAAAGCCCGTGACATCGACACCGCGATCGTCCGCCATCAACGCACCGGCGACGATAAAGGTACCGGCCTCGATGCGGTCGCCCACCACGCGATGGATAACGGGATGGAGCTCTTCCACGCCTTCGATAGTCACGACGGGCGTACCGGCGCCAACAATCTTGGCGCCCATCTCGTTGAGCATGTTAGCGAGATCGACGATCTCGGGCTCGCGGGCGGCATTGTCGATAACCGTGGTGCCCTGTGCGCGCACAGAGGCCATGATGAGGTTCTCGGTTGCACCGACGCTGGCAAACTCGAGCGTGACGGTGGTACCGCGCAGGCCCTGAGGCGCATTGGCGTTGATATAGCCGTGGGCGGTATCGAACTCAACGCCCAAGGCCTCAAGACCCAAGATATGCATATCGATCTTGCGAGCGCCCAGGTTGCAGCCGCCGGGCATGGCGATCTTGGCGCGATGGAAACGGCCCAGCAGGGGTCCCATCACGGCGGTGGAAGCACGCATCTTGGCAACGAGCTCGTAGGGCGCCTCCCAAGAATCGACCTGGGAGGTATCGATCTCGAGCGTGTGCTCGTCGAGAACATCGATCGTGGCGCCCATACCCTTGAGCACCTTGCCCATCACGTGGACATCGGAAATATCAGGCACGTTCTGCAGCGTCGTCTTGCCCGGCGCCAGAAGCGTTGCCGCCATGAGTTTGAGCGCGGAGTTCTTGGCGCCCGAAACAGGCACGGAACCTCCGATGGCGTGGCCACCCTCAACGCGGATAATATCCAAGGTCTACCCTTTCAAAAAGCATGCCCGGGGTGGCTGGGCCATCCCGGGCATGATGTGTTCGCAAATGGTCGAACGCTAAAACGTTTGACTATTGGGCAAGCTTGAGCTTACACCATGCGATTTCATTATAGAGGTAGGCGCGGCGTGCATCATCCTCCGACAAATTACCCAGCTTCTCTTCAAAACCTTGAATATCAGCTTTAACCTTATCGGCGTCGACGGTCGCCAAATCGCAAGCGCGCTCGGCGAGGACGGTCACGACATCGTCCGCAACCTGGGCATAGCCGCCGGCCACGGCAAACGTGTGGTCGACAGTGCCCATGGCCTTATCGGAAACGCGAACGTAACCGCGGTCGATTGTGCAGATTTCGCTGGAGTGAGCAGGCAGAACGCCAAACTCACCATCCGTGGACGGAATCGACACAAACGCAGCGTCGCCCTCATAGGCGCAGCTCACGGGGCACACGATGCGGATACGCATAACCTACTTCTCCCCCATCTTGCGGGCGCGCTCGCGCACGTCCTCAATCGTGGAAGCATAGCGGAATGCCTGCTCGGGCAGGTCATCGGCCTTGCCGTCAACAATCTCGGCGAAGGAGCGGACGGTATCCTCGACGCGGACGTAGACACCGGGGTTGCCGGTGAACTTCTCGGCGACGTGGAAGGACTGGGAAAGGAACTGCTGGATCTTACGGGCACGGTTGACCGTAAGGCGCTGCTCCTCGGACAGCTCGTCCATACCCAGAATGGCGATGATGTCCTGAAGGTCGGAGTACTCCTGCAGGAGCTCCTGGACCTTGACGGCGACACGGTAGTGCTCCTCGCCGACGATCGAGGGATCGAGAGCGTCGGAGGAAGACGCGAGCGGGTCGATAGCCGGGAACAAACCGAGCGACGAAATGCTACGCGAAAGAACCGTAGTGGCGTCCAGGTGCGTAAACGTCGTGGCAGGCGCCGGGTCGGTCAGGTCGTCTGCAGGGACGTAGACAGCCTGGACGGAGGTAATGGAACCCGTCTTGGTCGAGGTAATGCGCTCCTGGAGGTCACCCATCTCGGTAGCCAGCGTAGGCTGGTAACCGACGGCGGACGGCATACGACCCAGCAGTGCGGAAACCTCGGAACCGGCCTGGGAGAAGCGGAAGATGTTGTCGATGAACAGCAGAACGTCCTGGCCGCGATCGCGGAAGTACTCAGCGGTGGTAAGGCCAGCCAGACCGATGCGCAGACGCGCTCCAGGCGGCTCGTTCATCTGACCATAGACCAAGCAGGTCTTGTCGATAACGCCAGACTCGCTCATCTCGAGATAAAGGTCGGTGCCCTCGCGGGTACGCTCGCCGACGCCGGTGAACACCGAGGTGCCGCCGTGCTCCTGGGCGAGGTTGTTGATGAGCTCCTGAATCAGAACGGTCTTGCCAACGCCGGCGCCGCCGAACAGGCCGGTCTTGCCGCCACGGATGTAGGGCTCGAGCAGGTCGACGGCCTTGATGCCGGTCTCGAAGATCTCGGTCTTGGTGGTGAGCTCGTCAAAGCGGGGCGCTGCATGGTGGATGGGGTAGAACTCCTCCACCTCGGGCATGGGCTTGCCGTCGACGGGCTTGCCCATGACGTTCCAAATGCGACCGAGCGTCTTGGGACCAACGGGCATCTTCATGGGCTCACCGGTATCGGTAGCGATGAGGCCGCGCTGCAGGCCGTCGGTCGAGGACATGGCGACCGTGCGGACGACGCCGCCCGGAAGCTGGCTCTCGACCTCGAGGATCGTGCTCAGATGACCGATCGGGGTCTCGGCCTCGACCGTGAGCGCGTTGTAGATCGGGGGCACCGCGCCGTCAAACTTGACGTCGACGACAGGGCCGATGATACGCACGATGCGACCATCACCGGCAGTCGTCTTCTTGGTGGCTTCCTCGACCGCAAGCTTTACGGTGTTATTAGCCATTACTGTTCCTCCAATGCTGAGGCTCCGCCGACGATCTCGTTAATCTCGGTCGTGATCGAAGCCTGGCGCACGCGACTATACGTGCGGGTAAGGGTCGAGATGATCGCGGTGGCGTTTTCCGTCGCGGAGTGCATGGCCTTGCGGCGTGCACCCTGCTCGGCAGCCGCCGAATCGATCAGGGCCTGGTAGATGACCGTCAGGATATAAGACGGCACAAGCTTGCCGAGAACATGCTCAGGAGAGGGCACGAACTCGAACGTGGACGAGATGCGCTTAGGGGCGTCGGTCTCGTTCTTACGCGGACCGTGGGCCATAGCGATCATCTCGGGGTCGAGCGGCAACAGATGCTCGACGCGAAGCTCCTGATCCACGCGGTTCTTGGCGTGGTGGTAGACAAGCTCGACACGGTCAAGCTCACCGGCACGATACGCATCGCAGATATGAGAGGAAATCATGCGGGCCTGATTGAAATCGGGCTCAGAGGAGTTGCCCTCAAAGTGCATGACAACGTTTGCGCGGTCACGGAAATACGTGGCCGGCTTACGCCCGCACGCGATGATCTCGCACTCGATGCCGTCGTTCGCCCAAGAAGCGGCGAGCTTTTCGGCCGTGCGCTCCACCGTCGTATTGAAACCGCCGGCAAGGCCGCGGTCCGAGGCAATAACGACAATCAGGCCATGCTTGACGCTCTCATGCTTCTGCAGCATGGGATCGGTGCCCGAACAGGAGGCGTCGCCGGCGACCGTCAACATGACGTCGGTCAGCGCCTCCTTATAGGGCTCGGCCTGCTTGGAGCGATCGAGGGCACGACGGATCTTGGCCGTAGAGACCATCTCCATCGTGCGCGTGATCTGCTTGGTCGTGGTAACCGAGGAGATTCGCTTCTTAATGTCGCGAAGGTTGGCCATGGGGCTTAGTTCTCCTCTGATCCAGAAACATCCGAATGGTGCTTGGCCATGAACTGCTGCTTGAAGTCGCCGATGACGCGCAAGAGCTCAGCCTTGGTGTCATCATCGATCTTCTTGGCGCGAACCTTGTCGAGCAGCGAGCCAAAGCCATTGTCCATGTACTCGATGAGCTCGGCACGGAAGGGCAGCACGTCGGCGATCTCCAGGTCATCCAGGAAGCCCTCGTTGCCAGCGAACAGCGTAACGATCTGCTCGCCAACCTCAAACGGCTTGTAACGCGGCTGCTTCAGGAGCTCGGTCATGCGAGCACCATGGGTCAGCTGCTTCTGAGTAGCCTCGTCGAGGTCGGAGCCGAACTGCGTAAAGCCAGCGAGCTCCTGGTACGAAGCGAGGTCCAGACGGAGGTTGCCGGCGACCTGCTTCATGGCCTTGGTCTGCGCATCGCCACCGACGCGGGACACGGAGATGCCCACGTCGACTGCCGGGCGCTGACCCTGGAAGAAGAGCTCGGACTGCAGGTAGATCTGACCATCGGTAATGGAAATGACGTTGGTCGGAATGTAGGCCGAGACGTCGCCGTCCTGGGTCTCGATGATCGGCAGTGCCGTCATGGAGCCGTAACCGTTCTTCTTGGACATCTTGACGGCACGCTCGAGCAGACGAGAGTGCAGGTAGAAGATGTCGCCAGGATAGGCCTCGCGTCCGGGCGGACGATGCAGCGTCAGCGACATCTGACGGTAGGCCACAGCCTGCTTGGACAGGTCGTCGTAGATGACGAGCACGTGGCCGCCGGGGTTGGTCTCGCTGGCGGGCTTGCCGTCCTCGCCGTTGTACATGAAGAACTCGCCGATAGCGGCACCGGCCATAGGCGCGATGTACTGCATAGGGGCGGAATCGGCAGCGGTGGCCGAAACGATGATGGTGTAGTCGAGCGCACCGTGCTGAGCGAGGGTCTCGCGGATGTTGGCAACCGTGGAGGCCTTCTGGCCGATGGCGACATAGATGCAGACCATGCCCTTGCCGCGCTGGTTGAGAATAGCGTCGATGGCGATGGCGGTCTTACCGGTCTTACGGTCGCCGATGATGAGCTCACGCTGACCGCGGCCAATAGGCACCATGGAGTCGATAGCGAGCAGACCGGTCTGAACCGGCTCGCACACCGGGGTACGGTCGATGACGCCGGGGGCCTTGAACTCGATGGGGCGACGGTGCGTAGCGACGATGTCGCCTAGGCCGTCGATGGGCTGGCCGAGCGGATTGACGACGCGGCCGAGCATGGCGCGGCTCACGGGGATATCCATAATGCGGCCAGTGGTGCGGCACTCGTCGCCTTCCTTGATGGAGTCGACGGCACCGAACAGAACGGCGCCGACCTCGTCACGGTCAAGGTTCTGGGCAAGGCCGAAGACGGTCTCACCGGTATCGGAGCTCTTGAACTCCAGAAGCTCGCCTGCCATGGCGCTCTTGAGGCCGGAGACGCGCGCGATGCCGTCGCCTACCTCGTCGACCGTTGAAACCTCATGCGTATCGACCGTCGCGGAGAGGCTCGTGAGCTGCTCCTGCAGTTTCTTGGCGATATCCTGGGCATTGAGGGTTTCGGACATTAGGCTTCACCTCCGTACGAATTAGCAGAGTTTGCGAGGGTCTCCTGCGCGATGCGCAGCTGCGTCTTGACGGAAATATCACGACGCTCGCCGCGGGCCTCGAGCACCAGGCCGCCCACGATAGACGGGTCGACCTGCTCGATAAGGAATACCTTGCGGCCGAAGTCCTGCTCGCATTTCTTAGTGATGGTTTGACGCAGCTCGTCGTCGAGCGGGATCGCCGTGGTGACGGTCACGCCCACTACATCCTCGTCTTCCTCGGCAACATACTTAAAGGCAGCTGCCACCTTGGGAAGAAGGTCGAGCTGGTCGCGCTTGGACATGGTGTCGAGCACGGCGATGATCTCGGGGCTGGCAGAAGCCAAGCGCTCGATCATCTCGAGGTCCTCGAACACATGGTTCTCGGCCTTAGCGGCTTCCAGAAGGGAGCGCGCGTAGGTCTCGAGCACCTTGTCCTGATAGCGGCTAGTCGGCATTCAGGCTACCTGCTTCCTGGATGTAGCGCTCGATGAGCTTCTTCTGCTCGGCATCGTCCTCGAGTGCCTCGCCCACGATCTTGGTGGCGACGGCAACGGACAGGTCGGCGATGGAGCTCGCGGCACCGGCGTAAATGGACTTGCGCTCGTCCTCGACGGTCGTATGGGCCTTGGCGATGATCTCCTCGGCCTCCTTGTGAGCAGCCTCGATGATACGGGCGCGCTCGGACTCGGCGTCCTTACGGGCCTCGAGAACGATGTCGGCAGCCTGACGACGGGCGTCGGTGACGATCGAGTCGGACTCAGCGCGCTTGGCGATAGCCTCCTGCTTGGTCTTCTCGGCCTCGTCGAGGCTCTCCTCGATCTTCTTGCCGCGCTCCTCCATGGTTTTCATGATGCCCGGCAGGGCGACCTTGGCCAGCACGATCCAGATAATCAGGAAGGCGATAAGCGCCGGGATGAACTCCGCCATCTTAGGGATGAGGATGTCCGCACCGGCAGCGCCGTCCTCGGCGAACGCGGAAACCGGCATGAGCAGCGCGGCCGCGGACGCGGAGAGTGCGATCGCGCTCTTCTGGGATGAAAGATTCATACTTGACGCTCCGTGCTATTTAACGATCAGCGCGACAACGAAGCCGATCAGAGCCAGAGCCTCGCCGAAGGCGGAGCCCATAATGAAGACGGTGAACACGCGGCCCTGGACCTCAGGCTGACGGGCCATAGCACCCGTAGCACCCAGAGCAGACAGGCCGATAGCAAGACCAGCGCCGATAACACCGAGACCGTAACCGATAACTCCCACGATTCCTCCTTTGTCGTGCGTGTCTTATTTCACGCAGGATAACCTTTTTATAACTGCCGGGCTCCATGGGTACGGGCACCGGCGGTTTAACGAATTACCTTACCTTTAAGGCGCGAACGGAAAACTACTCCTCCTCCGCGACCTCCTCTGCCTCGGAGACATACACGGCGGTAAGGACCGTGAAGACGTAAGCCTGGATGGCGCCGACCACAAGCTCGATCGCATAGATCAGGATGAGGATGGCAAGCCAGGCCAGCGAAGGCAGGGCGCCAACGGCGTGGGCCGCGGAAACCTGCTGAAGCAGCGGCTGCATGAACATGCTCGCCATGATGGCGAACGAGCCCATGACCACGTGTCCTGCGAACATGTTGCAGAACAGACGGACGGCGAGCGTGATGAGGCGCAGGAAGGTCGAGAAAAGCTCGACGACCCACACGAGCACGTTCATCGGGAAGCTCACGCCCTGCGGGGCGAGGCTCTTGATGTAGCCGATCACGCCGTGAGCCTTGCATCCGTAGTAGATGAAGTACACGAAGGCGAAAATGGCGAGCGCGGCGGTGGAGCCGATTGCGCCGGTGCCGGGCTTCATTCCCGGAATCAGGCCGATCATGTTATTGATCAGGATGAACAGGAAAAGCGAGCACAGGAACGGGAAGTGCTTCTTCCAGTTCTCACCCACGACACCCTTGCCGATATCGTTCTCGACGTACTCGATGATGTACTCGAAACCGTTGACGAAGAAGCCCTTGGGAACCAGGGTCTGCTTCTTCTTGAACACGGCCAGGACGATCAGGAGCACGATCGTGGAGACGATCAGCCAAAACGAGTACTGCGTGATGCCGCAGCTCAGATCGCCCACGACAGGGGTGGAGCTGAACTCGCTGACCAGAGGATTAATCTCATCAGGCAGCTTTTCAAAAATTTCCACGACTTACCTTTCGACCTCATGAGGATCTCGCAGCGCCTTGGCGACACGAACCGCGCAGGCGGCCATAAAGGCCACGAAGCCGATCGCCTCGCCCAGGAGGAACATGCGAAATGCCTCTCCGAACAACACAAACACAACCAAGGTAAAGACGAGCAGGGCGATTGCCGAGACCGCCAGACTCACCATACCCTTGAGCATGTCCGCATTCTGTTTATCGTCAAGAACCGGCTTGAGCGTAAAGACAAAGGGAAGGAAGGCAATTGCGCCCGCGATGGCGCCTGCAACGATAGCGAGCAGATCGGCTATCTGAAACACTGGCGTCCTCACTTTCCTTTTTAACGCTTCACAGAACAGTTCCCGCCAAACATTGGTGACTATTGTACGAGCCAATCGCTAAAGTACAACCGAAAAAGCATCGGTTAATACGCACCTGTTCGTTTTCTTAAGACCTTCTTTATGCCGCAGGTACGGTAATACGTTTTTCTCGAACCCTGCAGGGCAAAACGTCCGTTAACAGGAGTGCGCGCGGTCGCCTTTTGTTCGTCCGCGCGCACCGTTTCTTCGTATTTGCAGCCGCGGCCGTTTAGCCCAGCGACTAGAGCGTGCCGTAGATGCGGTCGCCGGCGTCGCCGAGGCCGGGAACGATGTAGGCAGCCTCGTTGAGATGGTCGTCGATGGCGCAGGTATAGATATGCACATCTGGGTCCTTCTCGGTCAGCGACTTGAGGCCCTCGGGGGCCGCGACGATGCACAGCATGCGGATGTCCTTGACACCGCGCTCGCGCAGGTAGCTGATGGCCATCTCGGCCGAACCGCCCGTGGCAAGCATGGGGTCGACGACCAGGCAGATGCGCTGGTCGATATCCTTGGGCATCTTGCAGTAATACTCGTGCGGCTCGTGGGTGACCTCGTCGCGCTCCATGCCGATGTGACCCACGCGAGCGGAGGGCACCAGGTCGAGGATGCCGTCGACCATGCCAAGGCCCGCACGCAGGATGGGCACGATGGCGAGTTTCTTGCCGGCAAGCTGTTTGAACGTGGCGGTAGTGATGGGGGTCTCGACCTCGACGTCTTCCATAGGCAGGTCGCGCATGGCCTCGTAGCCGTCAAAAAGCGCGAGTTCGCGCACGAGCTGGCGGAACTGGTTGGTGCCGGTGTTTTTGTCGCGCAGGATCGACAGCTTGTGCTGGACGAGCGGGTGATCGACAAGCGTCACACGGGACGCATCGTAGGTGACGGTCATGGATTGATTGCCCCTTTCGTTGCGGCCGCAAAACGGCCTTGCTGACAAGGCGCGCAGCAATGTTGCCGCCGCACGCCATGCATTAGTTTAGCGGTTTGTTGTATCGAGCAGCCCATCGCAGCCCTACTGTGAGGTGCTGAGCGAGCGCCTGACTGCATCACGCCAGCCCGCAAGGTTTTGCTCGCGGCGCTCGGCGGACATGTGGGGAAGGAAGGTCCTAACGATCTGGGCATTTTGCTCCAGCTCTTCCAGGTCTTCCCAATAGCCGACGGCAAGACCCGCCAAGTACGCGGCACCGATTGCCGTGGTCTCCACCGTCTCGCATTGCAGCACGGGGATATCCAGCAGGTCGGCCTGGAATTGCATGATGAACTCGTTGCGCGAGGCACCGCCATCGACAGACAGGCGCTCAATCGAAAGCCCCACGTCCTGCTCCATGGCGCGCAGCACGTCGTAGCTCTGATATGCCATGGATTCGCAGGCGGCACGTACGATGGTCGCACGGCTCGAGGCGCCGGTCAGACCGCACACGATACCGCGAGCATGCGGGTCCCACCAGGGAGCACCCAAACCCGCAAAGGCGGGAACGAAGTAGCAGCCCTCGTTGTCGCTAATCGAAGCAGCGAGTTGTGCCGACTCGCTCACGCTCGAGATGATGCCCATGTTGTTGCGAAGCCAGTTCATCGTTGAGCCGGCGGCAAAAATAGAGCCCTCGAGCGCATAGCTGACTTTGCCGTCCGCAGCGATACCGATGGTGGAGACCAGGCCATTCTTGGATTCGACGATCTCGTCGCCGGTGTTCATGAGCATAAAGCAACCCGTGCCATAGGTGTTTTTGGTCTGGCCGGGACGGAAACAGCAGTGGCCGAACAGCGACGCCTGTTGGTCACCCGCCACGCCCATGATGGGCGGCATGTTGGTCATGATGTCGCTCGCGACGCGGCCGTAGTCGCCCGAGCTCCAGCGAACCTCGGGCATCATGGAACGTGGAACGTCAAAGAGTGCCAGCAGGTCGTCGTCCCAATCGAGCGTATGGATATTAAAGAGTGCCGTGCGGCTGGCATTGGTGTAGTCGGTGGCAAAGACCTGGCCGCCGGTGAGGTTGTAGATGAGCCAGGTGTCGATGGTGCCAAACATGAGGTCGCCCGCCGCCGCGCTTTCGCGTGCGCCGTCGACGTTGTCGAGAATCCACTGCACCTTGGAGGCCGAGAAATACGGGTCGAGCGTGAGTCCCGTGCGGGAGCGCACCAGCTCCTCGCAACCCTGTTCAACCAACGCGTCGATTGCCGGCGCGGTACGGCGGCACTGCCACACGATGGCGTTATAGATCGGCTGACCGCTCACGCGGTCCCAGACCACCGTGGTCTCGCGCTGGTTGGAGATGCCGATGGCGGCAATGCGGTCGGAGTGGATACCGCTCTTAAACTGGACTTCCATCATGACGGCGATCTGGCTGGCAAGGACCGCCATGGGGTCTTGCTCCACCCAACCGGGACGCGGAAAACTGGTTTTGACGCTGCGACGTGCCTGCGCGACGATGCATCCGTACTCGTCGACGATGGTCGCAAGTACCGAGGTGGTGCCGCAGTCGAGCGCCATGATGTAGGAACCGCCAAAGTTAAACGAGGCATCTTCCATGCCCAGGCTGCCCAGATTCAACGACATCGCTTACACCTTTCTATTGCATCGGGTCGGACAGGACCCGTTCGATCTCTGATGCGGGAAGTGCGCCTTGGCGCAGGATCTGGAGCCCGCCGTGCTGGAACGACACGATGGTCGAGGCGTCGCGACACGGGGTCTCACCGGCGTCGACGGCAACATCGACCCCCTCCAGGATGCGACCCTCGACGGCGGCAAAGCTTGCCGGCGAGGGCGCGCCATGCGTGTTAGCGCTGGTGCAGGCAAGAGGGCTGCCGCAGGCGCGGATGAGCGCCTGCACCACGGGCGAGGCCGAAGCGCGAAGTGCCACCGTGTCGTCGGCGGCGCGCATAAAGGTCGGCACGCAGGGGGCCGCCTTGACCACGATAGTCAGGGCGCCCGGCCAGCATCGTCGGGCAAGCACGCGGGCCTCTTCCGGGATATCCACGCCATAGCGGTCGAGTGCTTCGACGCCATCGACCAGCCAAGCGACGGTTTGCGTGAGTTCACGTTGCTTGAGAGTGAAGATACGGCGATAGCCGGTGCCGAGCGCAGGAACTGCGGCGCCATTGACGGCAGCCTGCGGATCGCGCGGCCACGATGGGAATTCGCTTGTATCTTGGGGCACGGCGTCCGAGAAGGCGTTGACTGCCACGGCGACACCGTAGACGGTCTCGGTCGGGATCAAAGCCAGGCCGCCGCGGCCGAGCACCTCGGCCGTGCGCTCGACGGCAAGCCGATGCGGCTCGCGCGTTCCCTCGTATACCCGATAGACCGTCTGCATGTGTATGCCAGCCCCTTACGCTCTGGTGCAAGTTTGTTTACTGTGGGGCATTCTCGCACGAAACGTTCAACCTATTTGCCCAGAGCGCATGTTGGTTTGGTGAGCGGCTCTAGTAGTCGGTGAAAGTGAGGGGGTTATTGGACTGCGACGAACTTCTTTGGCCTGCCGGCGTGGCGTTCTTGGGCGGCGTAGCGCTCGATGCTGTCTATCGTTATCATCCGACGGCCGTCGACGAGTTCAACATCGAGCTTTCCGGCTTTGACCAGCGCGGTAATCCGCGGAGCGGAGACTTTGAGGTCCAGCGCTGCGTCTTTAAATGTTCGGCACGCCGCTTCCCGAGCGTCCTCGTGGTCGATTTCGACTGAAAGGGCCACGACCTCGGCCGAGCGTTCGTACCCCGCCGGAGTCAAACCGTTGTTGAGGTCGTCGGCCAAAAACGCCATCAGTGCCTCGGTGGCATGGGCAATCGCGTCTTCGCGCGTATCGCCATCGGCAAAGGCGCCGGGAATCTGCGGGAAGCTGGCGCAGTAACCGTCGTCTTCTTTTATGAGAACGCAGTCATAGGTAAATCGCTGCCTCATTTTGCCTCCAACTACCATCCAGCTTGGCGACGAATACTTGCCCACGTGCCCTTCTTTGGTCGATCACCACCAGAGCCGTTCACGGTGACAACACGGTCACCAGAAACATACTTAGCATGACTACCGACTTGCGCGACCTTCACGAATCCATCGTGCTTGAGTAGGGCAATGATTTCCCGAAAGGTAGGAGGTTGCATGGGCCGACCTCTTTCAGCCGTCCTAATTATAAACTAATTTATAATTTTTGCTAACCAGTTAATAAATATTACTGGCGCTGTTTGGGCTCGGTGACGATGGCTCGGACGATGCGGGGGCGATCGGTGAGGTCGTGGACGATGCGCACGTCCGACAGACCCGCTTGGCGGCAGAGCTCGGCCGCAGCGTCGAGCGCGCCCTCGTAGAGCTCGCAGGCAAAGAGGCCGCCAGCGCGCAACATGTAGGGCGCCGCGTTGAGCAGGCGGCGGAAGATATCGAGGCCGTCGGCGCCACCCTCGAGCGCCAGATCGGGCTCAAAGTCCTTGACCTCGTGCGGCAGCGAGCGCATGACATCGGTGGGGATGTAGGGCGGGTTGGAGACGAGTACGTCAAAGGTGCCCCACTCTTCACGGGGAATGGAGCTCACCAGGTTCGTGAGGCTGAAGGCGACCTCGTCGGACGCGAGACCAAGCGCATCGCGGTTTTTGGTAGCAAGGTCGATGGCGCGCGGCTCGATATCGGTAGCAGTGCAGGTGACGTGGCCGCGACGCTCCCAGGCGATCGAGAGCGAGATACAGCCCGTGCCGCAGCCGACCTCGAGAACGCGGGCAGTGCGGGGCTCGGCTGGGGCAGGCACAGCGGCATCCTGAGCTGAAACCGTCTCCTGGTCGGCGCCCTCGATGGCGATGTCGTATTCGTCGAGCTCGGGCTCGGCGGCTTTTGCGGCTTCGGCTTCTGCTGCTTGCGCGGCGGCTTCCTCGGCCTCGCGATCGGCAAGCTCCTCGGCATAGGCGCGGCTACCGAGCACGTCGCTACCCAGCGCAGCCTCATCGGCGGCCGTCAGGTTGGCAGCACGGCGCTCGGCGGTCGCGCGTTCGTCGGCCAGCGCCGCCTCAGCTTTGCGGGCCTGCTCGACCTCATCGTTCCAAGGCAGCTCAACACGCTGACGGGCAGCGGCCTCGGGGCTCAGCACCTCGGCATCCAGATAATTGAGGACTTCCTCGACGAGCATCTCGGTTTCGGGGCGCGGAATGAGCACACCGGGAGCGCACGCGACGTCAATCATGCGAAACTGCGTGCTGCCGGTGATGTACTGCAGCGGCTCGCCTTTGGCGCGACGAACGACGGCCGCGTGCATGGTCTCGAGCTGGGCCGCGTTAAGCGTCTCGTCCATGCGCATATACAAGTCGATACGCGCCAGGCCCGTGGCCGCGCACAGCAGCCACTCGGCAGAAAGACGGGGATGCTCCTCGCCGCGCTCGGCCAGGTACTCCTTGGTCCACTCGAGACAACGCTTGATGGTCCAGATCTCGTTTGCCATGGGGCCCTCCCCTCTTAAGCGCCGGGCGGCGCGCGAATGTCGGAGCAGATTGTAAGCGAGGCCAGCGCTTGGCAAGGGACGATTGAAGGCGATTATCGAGAATCAGCCCAGAATTTTGCACCGGGCTCGCTCAAAGTGTTCATTCGCCGACGTCTAGATTTGCATTCGTCAAGCTTTTGGCAAGGTTGCCCCAAAACTGACCAATATCTAACCAAGAACTTGCCACATCGCTTGACGCACGACCCATCAAAAATCGCCCCGCGACTTCTCGGACGATTTTTGGAGCAATATTTTCAATAGCAGATGAATGCCGATAATTTCTTAAAGCAGGTAAATAGCTTAATTTCCAACAAAGCAGATTAAATAAATTCAATTAGTAATTTACCCAACCTAGTCATTGGGGACGTTCTTATTCGACTAGTCGTTTAAGAACGTCCCCAACGACTACTCATTTAAGTCTGTCCCCAATGAGTGCCCCGCCACAGGTTGAGCATACGTCAGCGAAAACGCCCCTAAGCGAGCAAGGTGACGTGAAAGAGGAGGGAAGCGTACTTCGGTACGCGACCGACGATTGAACGTCAGATTGCCGCTTAGGGGCGTTTGCAGCGTCGAGCTGTTACGGCGTTTGGTAAAACGCCGTAACCCACTAGACAGCCTGTGCCAGCTTCTCGGCTCGCTCGGCGGCGGCGAGTGCCTCGATGACCGTGCCGAGCTGGTCGCCCAGGAGGACGCCGTTGTAGGTGGAATTGAAGCCGATGCGGTGATCGGTCACGCGGTCCTGGGGCTGGTTGTAGGTGCGGATCTTCTCGGAACGGTTGCCGTGGCCGATCTGGCTCTGGCGCTCGGCACCGAGCTCTGCCTGCTGCTTCTCGAGCTCCATCTCGTACAGGCGGGCGCGCAGCATCTGCATGCAGACCTCGCGGTTCTGGATCTGGGAGCGCTGTTCCTGCGACTGCACCACGGTGTTGGTGGGAAGGTGGGTGATGCGCACGGCGGAATAAGTGGTGTTAACGCACTGACCGCCAGGGCCGGAGGCGCAGTAGGTGTCGATGCGCAGGTCGGACTGGTTGATCTGGACGTCGATCTCCTCGGCCTCGGGAAGCACGGCGACAGTTGCCGTGGAGGTCTGGATACGGCCCTGGGACTCGGTCTTGGGAACGCGCTGGACGCGGTGCACGCCGGACTCGAACTTCATGACGGAGTAGACGCGGTCGCCCTCGACCTTGAACTCAATGGACTTAAAGCCGCCGGCCTCGCTGGGGCTGGAGTCGAGCACGGTGGTCTTCCAGCCGCGCGACTCGCAGAAGCGCTGATACATCTTGTACAGGTCGCCGGCGAAGATGGCCGCCTCGTCGCCACCGGCGGCGGAGCGAATCTCGACGATGGTGTTCTTGTCGTCGTTGGGGTCGCTCGGGATGAGCATGTACTTGATGTCTTCCTCGAGCTGGGGAAGCTTGGCCTCGTTTTCGGAGATGTCCATCTGGAGCATCTCCTTCTCATCGGCATCGGTAGTATCGTGGAGCATTTCCTTGGCAGCCTTGATGTCATCGAGCGCGCCGATGTACTCGCGCGAGGCAGCGATGAGGTCGGACTGGTGCGCGTACTCCTTGTTGAGACGCGTGAACTCCTTGATATCGGAGGCGACGGCTGGGTCGGAAAGCTTCTTCTCGAGCTCCTCGTAGGCCTTGATGATCTTTTCGAGCTTGTCGCGCATGACGGACTCCTTTTATATGCGTGAAGGTGAAAATCGGCAGAATTGATGGGGCGCGGGGCGCCGCTGCGGGGGTAAAGCCCGGCTAGAACATGTCGATCTTCAGATACATGCGCATCCCTTCGCGTATGGGGGTACATAGTTGCGGTCTAACCCATACATGATAGCGTGCGCAGGCAAACCTGCATACAACCCGCACGGAATCCGACAAAGGGAGAGTCCCTTTGTCGGATTCTAGAGCGTATGGAGCAGGGCGATGAGGAAGCGAACACCCTGGAGGTAGGCGCGGCGGGTGATGCGCTCGTTGGTGCCGTGGACGCCGCGGTCGCACTCGTCATCGTCGACCACAAACGCCGAAAAACGAATGCATTCGGAGCAAATGTGCTGGTAGTTGGCAGCGTCGGTCGCGCCGATCACGGTCGAGGGGACAATCGCCAACGGCTCGGATGATCCGTTTTCCTCCGTCCCCTTTGGATCGCAGAAATAGCGGGCGGCGATGGAGCGAACCGCCTCGAGGCCGGGACCACCGATGCGCGGGGACGGCGAGGGCTCGGAGCTGCCGGGGCCCAGCTCCACTTCGACACGACCGGCAAGGTCCGCCCCGGCAACCGCCTCACGGCAGCGCGCCACAACGTCGGCCACGCTCGTGCCCTCGAGCATGCGGAAGTTAATGTTGGCCCACATATCCTGCGGCATCACGTTGGCGCCGGCGCTGCCTCCCTCGATCTGCGTGGGCGCGCAGGTGGTCGTCACCAGCGGATAGAGCTTCTTGCTGGCGAGGCAATCGCGGACAATGGCGCCCCCGTTGGCGGCAATCTCATCCGCCGTGTAGAGCCCCAGCTCGACAAGCTGCGCGGCAAGCAGATCGGTCACGCGCGTCGGCCACTCGATATCGCAGATTGCGGCGATGGCACGGCTGAGCACCTCGAGCGACGTGCCGCCGTAGGGGTTAGACGAATGCCCGCCCGCGCTCTTCGTCTTGAGCACGATATCGGCATAGCCCTTTTCGGCCAGGTCGGCATGCATAAGCCAGCCCTCGCCCGCGCCGTACTCGGCAGCCGAAACAATACGGTAGTCGCCCTCGTCGATCAGGAACTCGAGCTCAACACCGCGCTCCTCGAGCACGCGGCCGATAGCTCCAGCGCCGTACTGCGTGGTTTCCTCGTCCTGGCCAAAGGCGAGCAACAGCGAACGCTTGTGCTCCCAACCGTGCGCCAATGCATACTCAACCGCCTCGAGAATGCCTGCGACCTGATCCTTCATGTCGATAGCGCCGCGGCCCCAAATGTAGGTGTCGTCCACGTGCCCGCTAAAGGGGGCGTGCGTCCAGTCGGCCTCGGTACCCGGCACCACGGGGACCACGTCCATGTGGCCCATGAGCATAACAGGATTGAGAGCAGGGTCGGAGCCGACAAGCGTCACCAACAGCGAGTGGTCGATAAGCTCGACCTCGCCCGCCGCAAACACGCGCGGCCAGGCCTGCTGCATATAGGCGCGCAGGTCGTCGAAGGGCTGCCAGTCCACCGCCTCGGCATCCATGCTCGAAATGGTCGGAAACGACAGCACGCGGCCCAAGCGCTCGCACGCGCTGACCTCGTCTATATCGGCAAAATCGTCCTCATGCGCAAAGAAGCGCCAAACCTCGGCCATGACATCCTTTCGATTGTGACGACAAAGGCCGCCCCACGGGAGCGGCCCTGCAACGTAAGCGTTTGCGGTCGGTTATTTGTCCTCGAGATAGCGAGAGAGGAACTCACGAGTGCGCTGGTGTTTGGGGTTGCCGAAGAGCTCGGCCGGCGCGGCATCCTCGAGCACCACGCCCTTGTCCATAAAGACCACGCGGTCGGACACCGTGCGGGCAAAGGCCATCTCGTGCGTGACGACGACCATGGTCATGCCGTCGGCGGCGAGCTTGCGCATGACCTCGAGCACCTCGCCCACGATCTCGGGGTCGAGCGCGGAGGTCGGCTCGTCGAACAGCATGATCTGCGGATTCATACATAGGGCACGAGCGATGGCCACGCGCTGTTTTTGACCACCGGACAGGCGGCCAACGGCGGCGTGCGCGAACTTTTCGAGTCCCACGCTCGTCAGATGCTCCATCGCGACCTTCTCGGCCTCGGCCTTGCTCATCTTTTTGAGCGTGACGGGCGCGAGCGTGCAGTTGTCGAGCACATCCATGTTGTTGAACAGGTTAAAGCCCTGGAACACCATGCCGATGTCCTCGCGCAATTTGTTGATGTTGCAGCGCTCGGCCGTGAGGTCCTGGCCGTGGAACCAGATGTGGCCCGCGTCCGGGGTCTCGAGCAGGTTGAGGCAGCGCAGGAAGGTCGATTTGCCCGAGCCCGAGGCGCCGATGATGGTGACAACCTCACCGGAATTGACGGACAGGTCGATGCCCTTGAGCACCTCGAGTGAGCCAAAGCTCTTGCGCAGGCCCTCGACGCGGATAAGCGGCTCTTGGTTTTGCACGGCTGCCGCAGTGCCGGTAGTGGCGGTATCTGCCATGATGATTCTCCTCGTCTTGCGCCTAGTTGGAGCTGGGCAGCGTGGCAGGGGCCTCGGCGCCCAGCTTTTTGCCAAAGGCTTCGAGCAGGCGGCTCGCCACGAGTGTCAGGATCAGGTAGACCACGAGCGCCACGCAGTAGACCTCCATCTGGCGGTAGTACACGCCGGCGACCGTGGTAGTAGCGTACATAAGGTCGAACACGCCGATGACCGAGAGCACCGACGAGTCCTTAATGTTGATGATGAGCTCGTTGGTGAGCGCCGGAATCGCGTTTTTAATGCCTTGGGGGAACACGACTTTGCGCATGGCCTGCCACTGCGACAGGCCCAGCGAGCGCGCTGCCTCGGCCTGGCCGGGATCGATGGACTCGATGCCGCCGCGCAGGACCTCCATCATGTAGGCGGTGGAGTTGAGCGAGATGGTGACGAGGCCGGCGGTGAAGGTACTCCAGATCTGGTTGGCCTGAGCGGTCTCGAAGCCCATGCCGCGCAAAACGGTAAAGCCCGCGTAATAGATGAGCAGGCCCTGGACCATCATGGGCGTGCCGCGCACGATGGTGGAGTAGATGGTCGCAAAGCCGCGGCCGATACTCTTAAAGAAGCGCACCAGGTCGTTGTCCACGCGGTCAAAGGTCTGAATACGCAGGAACACAAAGAGCAGCGCCAGGAAGAATGCGATGACGGTACCGAAGGTCGCAAGCGCGATGGTGATCTCGATACCGCGGATAAAGAAGTCGCCACTCTTGTAGGTCATGTAGACCAGGCTCGACAAAAAGTCGCTGGGGTTGGAATCCGAGACAATGCTCACCTGCACCAGGTCGATAAACGACATGACGCAGCGGTCGATAAAGAAGATCGCCGCGATAGCGACCACAACATAGCTACCCAGGCGCGCGCCGCGGCGGAAACGCTCGGATGCGAACGGCGACTTTTCGCGATAGTCACTCCAGTGCATAAGCTTGGTGACAAGCGCCGCTGCCGACACGACAATCCAGGCCCAAAGAATCGCCCAAAGGCAATCCTGGAAGATACCGGTGGGGGCTAAGAAGCTCAGCGGTGTGGGGTTGCGCTGGCTAAACGCCAGGCCGAGCGCCGCGATGACGCTCGTGCCCAGGTATACATAACGGTGGTCGGCCTTGATAAAGGAGGCCAGACGGTTGATGGCTTTCATGCTGCCTCCCTATGCCGGCTGACGGTCGAGGCACGCGTCCCACATTTGGTCGCGCTCCTCTTGGCTAATGCCCTTGAGTGTCTTGTCGATGAGCTTAAGCAGTTTGTCCGAGCCCTTGCGGCAACCGACGTTTGTCGTAACCTCCTGCTTAAAGCCCTCGCCCTCCGCAAAGCGAATGGGCACGATGCCCGGGTTTTGGGCCATATAGCCCTTCTCGTTTTCGGTGTTGTAGGTCACGGCGTCACAAGTGCCCTGCAGCAGGTTCGAGAACACCGTGGGTACCGAATCGACCGGATTTTTGTGGACGACGCCCGGAATCTCGTCGATGACGGTGTCGAGCATCGTGTCCTTTTGGCCGAGCACCGTGGCGCCGCTAAAGTCGCTGAGCTTGGTCGCGTTTTGGTAGGGCGAGCCCTCTTTTACGAACAGGCCAAAATAGCCGATAAAATACGGCTTGGAAAAGCCGACGGACTCCTCGCGCTCGGGCGTGGCGCTCATGCCGGCGATGATGAGGTCGATCTGGCCGTTGTTAAGCGAATCGATAAGGCCCGAGAAGCTCTGCTTGACGGCAACAGGCTCGCCGCCGAGGGCTTTGCAGACGATCTTGGCGATCTGCACGTCGTAGCCGTCGGCATAGGCGCCCTGCACGTTGTCGATGGGAATGGTGAACTCGCTGGCCTCGGAAACCTGCCAGTTGTACGGGGCGTAGGCCGCCTCCATGCCAATGCGGATCTTATCCTTGCCGATAACGGAATCGGACAGGTCATCGCGACCGCCGCCCGTCGTGGGCTGGACCACCTTGAGTGTGGACGGACGCTGGCAGCCGGCAAGCGCGCCGGCGACAACGGTTGCGCTCGCAGCGAGGGCGCTACCCAAGAAGATGCGACGACTGCACACCGGCTGGGTCTGCGCGTCGCGCTGTAGTCGAGGTTGCATCTGATGCCTTCCCTATGTCGTTTTGCTGACAATAAGACAGGATATACGTCAACAACCAGCAGCGCGGCATGTGCGCGAAAAAATAATAGACACACGAAGACGATTGGCGCAAAGCAGCCTGCCCCCATGTACCACTTGGCATGAAAAAGGCAAGGCATAGACCTTCTGGTCATGCCGTGCCTTTTGAATGGCAAATTGTCGCTCTGGGTGGCGCGCAGCGTCGACCGGTCCGCCGTTCGTCAGAACGGCGGAACCTCTAGAGCAGGGTGACGCTAAAGCTGCGGACGTCCGTCTCGCCCGGCGCCAGCGTAATGGTATTGACCTTGTGCTCAAAGACATCGTCCTCGGTGTCCATGGTGGTGTGGCCGGTCCAGGGCTCGAGCGCCACAAACGGAGCGTCGTTGGCGGCAGACCACACGCCGATGTACTTAAAGCCCTCAAAGTCGATCTTGACGCCGTGGCCCGACTTGCGACCGCGCAGCGTGAGCGTAGAGCCCGGAGTATCGGTGAACATGATGGCATCGTTATCGAAACTGCGGTGCGCGATGGGCAGCACGTCCGAGTTATCGGGAGCCTTGTAACTACCCTCGAACGTCATAAGACCGTCGGGCGTGATGACGGGGGCCTCGTTAGTCCAAGCCTCGGTAAACGCCAGCTCGTAATCCTCGAACGCCTCGTCCTCGGCACCGGGAGCCGGTACGTTAAACGCGGGGTGGCCGCCCACCGAGAACGGCAGGTCCACGTCGCCGGTGTTGGTGACGGCAAAGGTCTGCGTGAGGGTGGCGTCGCCGGTCAAGGCATAGGTCATGCTGAGCTTAAAGTGGAACGGGAACGCCTTGAGCGACTCGGGCGTGTCGGTGATCTCGTACGTTACCGAGGAGCCGTCCTCCGAAACCTCGACCAGCTTGTGTTCGACGATGCGCGCGAGTCCGTGGCGCGGCATCTCGCAGGTGCCGGCCGCAGACGTCGCCGTGTTGTTGCGCAGCGAGCCCACAATGGGGAACAGGATGGGCGCATGCTTGCCCCAAAAGGCGGGGTCGCCCTGCCACAGATACTCGTTGCCGTTGAGGGCAAGGCTCGTGAGCTGGGCACCCATGGAATCGATGGCCGCGGTGAGGCCGCCGCGCTTGATGGTAGTGACGGTGGACATGCTACTTCCTCCAAAAGTAAACAACAGTGTCGAGGGCTATTGTCCCACTCTTGGCGGCGGGGTTGAGCGACAGGTGCAGTTATTGAGCAATAGCGTAAAGGTCAAACCCGCCCTGCGGCGTGCTATCGACCGTATCGGGCGCCTGTGAATTAAAACTCACCGGAACCATGCGCTTTGAGGCACGGTAACGCGTGCCGTCGGTGGCGACGGGCGGCTCATCGACCGTGAGCTCGTAGTCGCCGGGCTTGAGCTCGATGCCGTCACCTTCGGAATTGACGTATTGATACTCGTCGATTGCTTGTCCCTTGAGTGTGCGGCCCACGATATGGACGAGCATTTGGCTATCGCCGCGCGCGGTATCCCACGTCGCGCCGTCCTTAACCTCGACCGACACATGCACCGAGCGCGTGCGGCTGAGCGATTGTTCGACGGACATCTCGACCTTGGCGGCGTCTTTGCGCTGTTGCTCCACGTGACTCCAGACATTTCCGATCGCCGAGCAAGCGATGACGCCGGCCATAAAGGCGATGAGAATGGGGCCGAGCGGCGAGCGACGTCCCGCATCTTCCTCGCGAGACAGATTGGGGCGACGCGTGGGCGCGGGCGCCTGAGCACCCTGCGAGGGCACGTCGAGAATGCTGAAGGATGCCGTGCTGTCGGGGTCGATGTTATGGCGAGGTTGCGGGGTCTTTGCCGGCGAGATGGACATATCGGCCGGCTCACCGAGCGTGGCCGTGGCATCGGCCTTTGCCTCGTCGGCCTCGGCCTGGGCCCAAGCCTGTTCAAAGGTCAGGGGCTCGGCGGAGTCGGAAGCGGCGTCCGTCTCGACGACATCGTTGCCGCTCTCGTCCTCGTCGCTCGACACGCCACGCGGCGCGGGCTCGTCCCACTCCTCGTCCGGAGCCTCGCCCTCGCTATACCACCATTCAAAGTTATCGATATCCATACGGGGCGCCCCCTTGGCCTCGCAAATAAACACTTGCTAGCCTTATACCCCCAGATGGCACAGGAGCTCGCACGGAATGTGACAAAGGGACTGTCCCTTTGTCACACGACCAGACGTGAAAACATAGAAACTTGCAAATTTTGCAAGTTTATAAGATGACGCCTTAGAAACTTGCAGATTTTGCAAGTTTCTAAGAAATGGATGTGGCAAAGGGACTGTCCCGTTGTCACATCTGGAGGGCGACGGGGATTTGGATGCAGCAAAAGTCCTCTTGGTGGGACTCGTCGTAGCTCGTGGTATCGAGGTAGCAAAAGTCGAAAGCGTTGCCAACGGGCTGGAGCGCGTGCTCGTCCATGCAGGCAACGATGGCGCGGATGCCCTCGGGCTCGTACGGCATACCCCAGCGGCTCATGCACAGGTATGTGCCCTCGGGCAGCACCTCGATGCCGATCTCTGCCAGCTCGGCAGCGTCGCTCGGCAGCAGTTCCTCGACACCGCGCGGCAGCACGACAAAGGAGCCCGCGCCGGCGATAGGGTCGTCGGAATGCAGCGCCTCGCGACGCAGCATGGCGCCCCAACCGCGCATGGGGCGCGTGCCCGTCAACGTACGCATGCGCAGGATTGCCCGCATGAGCGTAGGGTGCAGCATCGAGCGGCCGCGCTCGATATCGCCCGGAAACTCCTCAAAGACCACGTAGCGACGCTCGAATTGCTTGAGCTCCGGCTTGCCCTCGCGCTCGCGCCAGTAAACCGCCTCGTCGTAAAAGCTTAGACGCTCCTGTACGCTCGCGCGCTCGGCTTTGAGCCCGGCAATCTGCTCATCGAGCGCCTGCACCCGCGAGCGCAGGTGATCGGTCATCTCGCCAATGTCGAACGTCGAGGTCAGGCGGTCAATCTCGTCGAGTTCGAGCCCCAGGTCGCGCAGCATGCAGATCAGACGCATGAGCGGGATCTGCGTGGGCGAATAGAAACGGTAGCCCTTTTCGTTCACCACGGCGGGTTTAAACAGACCGATCTTGTCGTAGTAGATGAGCGTTTGGCGCGAAACGTTAAACAAGCTCGCCATCTCGCTAATCGCATACATGCCCGTCTGCATAGGTCCTCCCGACACATCCCTTTTGCGCACAAAGCCCGCCGCCCACAGGGGCAGCGGGCTCAAACACTACTCGTATCCTACCCTAAAGACGCCTATGACCAGCGCTTATAGTTTGCACATGACACGCCGACGGCCTCGAGCGCCTTGGCGGCGATGTGATGCACCGCGTCATCGAGCGTGGCGGGGCCGTTGTAAAACGTGAGCATGGGCGGCATGAGCATGACGCCCGGTACGCGCGCCAGGCGCGCCATGTTGTCGACATGAATGGCGCTGAAGGGCGTCTCGCGCACCATGAGCACCAGGCGGCGCTGCTCTTTCATCTGCACGTCGGCCGCACGCAGCAACAGGTTTTCGCTGTAGCCGCTCGCGATGCCGGCGAGCGTCTTCATGGAGCAGGGTGCCACGATCATGCCATCGACCGGATAGGTGCCGCTTGCGATGGCAGCGCCGATGTTCTTGTTGTCGTAGACCACATCGGCATGCGTGGCAAACTCGTCGAGCGTCATGCCGAGCTCCTGCTCGATGGTGATCTCTCCCCCGCGCGTGACGACAAGCGCCGACTCGGCACCTGCCTGGCGCAGGCATTTGAGGCACTCAAGACCCAGCGCGGCACCGCTGGCGCCAGACACGCCAACGACAATGCGACGGGGACGGACAGAAGACTCAGGCATGACGGCTCCTTAACTACTTGGTAGGGCTACTTACTAGAAAGCAATCTCCTTGGCCCACTTGTCTGTGTCGATCTCCATGAACTGCGAGCGAATGAAGTTCTTCTTGAGGTCGAACGGGACCGTGCAGTCGAAGATGGCCTTGCAGGCGATGCCGTGCTCGCGAATCGTGGGGTCGAACGCGGGGTCGTTGGACGGGTCGAGCACGTGGCAGTGGCAGCCGGGGATGGTGATGAGGTCGACGTCGGCCTGGAAGCGCGTGGTCATGGCCCACATCACGTCGCTCATATCGAAGATATCGACATCCTCGTCAACAAGGATGACGTGCTTGAGCTCGGAGAATGCCGAGAAGGCGAGCATGGCGGCGTTGCGCTGACGGCCCTCGTCATTTTTGCTCGACTTCTTAAACTGCATGATGGCAACGAACTTGCCGCCGCCGCAGGGAGCGGCGTGGACGTTGAGCAGACGGCCCGGGATGGCGGTCTCGACCATCTTGTAGATGGAGGCCTCGGTGGGGATACCGGCCATGGACACGTGCTCGTGCGAAGGACCGATGCAGCTCTCCATAATGGGGTTGACGCGCGTGGTAACGGCGGTGATCTTGATCACCGGGCAGACCTTGGCGCCACCGGTGTAACCGGGGAACTCGGGCATGGCGTAGCCGTGGCCGTTGACGTCCTCGTTGATGGTCTCGTCGTGCATGAGGTAGCCCTCGAGCACGTACTCGGCATTGGCGATGCACTTCTGCGGAACGGTGACGCAGTCGGCAAGCTCGACAGCGTGGCCGCGCAGGGCGCCGGCAATTTGCAGCTCGTTGAAGCCGAGCGGTGTGGTGGGAGCCTCAAAACCGCAGCACATGTACACGGCGGGGTCCAAACCGATGGAGATGGAGATGGGCATATCCTCGCCACGCTGGCAGTACTCGTCAAAGAACGCGCCCAGGTGACGGCTGCCGGGGGTAATCCACATGGCGAGCTTGTCCTTGTCGACGCAGGAGAAACGGTGGATGGTCACGTCGGACTGGGAGCCGTCGGGGCTCGTGCCGTAGGCGAGGCCCATGGTGATGTAGGGGCCGCCGTCGACGGGCGTGTTGGTAGGAGCGGGAACGATCTTGCGCAGGTCAAAGCCCTCGTCGGTCGCCTTGTACACGACCTCTTGGCAGTCGACGTGCGCACCCTCGGCGATCTGCTCGGGCGCGATCAGGTTCTCGAAGCGCTTACCGATCTCGAGGCCCAGGTGCTCCTCATCCAGGTCGAGCAGGGCGGCAACGCGCTTGCGGCTGGCAAGCATGCCGATGCAGACCTTGGCGTCGTCAAAGCCCTTGACGTTGTTGAAGACCATCGCCGGACCCTCTTTGGTCGGACGCATAACGGTGCCGCCGGCACCGACGTGGCGATAGACGCCCGAAACCTCGGCATCGGGATCGACCTGGGTGTCGGTCTCGAGCAGCTGGCCCGGCATCTTGCGCAAAAAGTCGAGTGCGGAGCGCAGGTCGTGGATCTGGGAAGCATCGGTAGTGGACATAGCGTGCTCCTTTCGGGAGAGTGCCCGGCGGCGAGGATGCCGCCGGGCTGGGTAACGTAGTGGGGCCGCGGCGCTCATAGATGGGACGCTCGGCCACTCGCAGTTCGAGCACTCGGCTGCTTACAGCCCAAGCGCTCGACCGCTTACATCAGGCCAAAGAGGTGGAACCAGGCGGCCTCGACCAGCACGACGATAAAGACGACCGCAGTGAGGGGAATGCCCATGCGCATAGCCTCTTTGGAGGTGTAGCCGCCGGCGTCCTTGCCCTCGCCGATAAGGATCGGCAGGTTGTGGAACGGCAGGATGTAGTGGATGTTGATGGACGTGAAGACGATGAGCGCCACGGCGAGCGGGCTCACGCTGGAGCCGGCCGCGAAGCTGATGAACGCCGGCACGCACACGCCGAGCACGGCCATGACCGAGCCCATGAACATGTGGATGATCATGGAGAGCGCGGCGACAAGCAGGGCGAACAGGAAGATGTTCTCGGGCACGGAGCTGGGAAGCACGACATCGGCGATCCAGGCGTTCATGCCGGTGGCACCGCCCACGGAACCCACGGCCATGGCGGCCGTCAGGAACATGAGGGACTTGATGTCGACAGCGTTCCAGCTGGCGGGGGTAAGGACCTCGCCGATGATGGGCATGGCGAGCGCGACACCGATGGCAAGTGTCACCCAGCCGATGTAATCGCCCGAGACGGTGAGCCACAGCGCGATGGCGATGACAAGCCACACGATGGTGCGGATCTCCTTGACGGAGAGCTTACCGAGCGCGGCCTGCTTGGCCACGATCCGCTCGCGATCGTAGACGAGCTCCTTGCTGGGCTTAAAGAGGAAGAGGCCCAAGAACAGGGTACACAGCAGCGCAACCAGCATGGGCACGCTCATGTACAGGAACCAGTCGATAAAGGACGGGCTCATGCCGCCGGCCTCGGCGCTGTACTGCGCAACAAGCGGGTTGAGCGTGGAGTCGCCCGTCAGGAAGAACATGGAACCCGGGGCGGCAGCGGCAAACACGAGGAATCCGAGCTTGCCGCGGTCATCGTCACCGTAGCCGGCGGACTCGGCGATGACCGAGACGACGGCGAGGATGAGGAAGGCGCGGGGGAACGGGTGCGGGATCAGCAGCGACAGCACAAAGGTGAGCGCGAAGATCGAGATGATGAGCGACTTGGCGTCGCGCACGAACTTGAGCATAAACGCATAGGCGATGCGCTCGCCCAGCCCCGACTCCTTGACCGCGCTGGCGATGAGGTAGGCGCCGATGACGAGCCACATGGTAGCTTTGGTCCACGAGCTAAACGTGGAGGCGACCGTCGCCGAGATGCTCGCGGCGCCCGTGTCGTCCACGCACACCTTGAACAGAACGAGCAGCGCGCAGTAGAGCAGGCCCACAAAGCCCGGCTGTGCCACGCCACATGCCCAGAACACCACCGTGGCGAGCGTCAGTGCTAGACAGGTCTGAGCGCCGACCGTGAGCTCGACCGTCGAGCTCAGCTCCGCCAAAGGAAGAAACTTCACCAGCAAAAAGACAACGATACCCAGCACAAAGCCAATTTCGCGCTTGGTGATCTTAAACGCCTTCTTTTCCGCTTCCATCTCCCCACCTTTCTTGTTGGGGGCGCTCCGGATTCGCGGCCACGTTGCCACTTAAAAAGGGGCGCCCGTTATCGGACACCCCTTACGTTGCGCTGTGTTGTTGCAATACAGTCAAGCGGGATTTTTGGATGAGAAGCGATCCCCTAGACAAAAACCGTCACAACATTCGACGCTTTTCCTCGTTTTCGAGATTTTCATCGAATGTTGTGACGGTTTGGATATGGCAAAGGGACTGTACCTTTGTTACATAGCGAAGGCCGTACGGATGGATGGGTCGCTGAGCGCCTCGCGGAGCCAGGGGGCCAGCTGCTCGGGGTGACCCTGCAGGTAGCCTTTGAGCTCGGACGGGGCCACGCGACGCACCTCCGAGATCTCCTCTTGGTTGATATGCAGCTCGCCCGGCTCGACATGGGCTGCGAACACCTCGCACCATTCGCACTCGCAGCGACCGTCGCCGTGGTCCTCGCGGTAGACGATATGGCCCAGATGTTTGAGATCGCCCGGCTCGCGCGCGACGCCGAGCTCCTCGCCCATGCGACGTGCCGTGGCGGCCGCGACGTCTTCCCCGGGGAGCGGATGGCCGGCGCAACCGTCGGCAAGCACCCCACCCCAAAGGCGCTTGAGCTTGCTGCGACGACAGAGCAGCAGGCGCGCGTCTTCGCCCCGGCCCTCAACTAGAAGCGTCAGAAAAGCCTGGTGCAGAATGCCCTCGCCGGCATGTGCCTCGATGCGATCGACAGGGCCAAGCGCCTCGCCGGTCGCGGCATCGACCGCCACGACCTCGGCGCCTGCACCGCCCTCATCCCAGCCGGCGCGCAGGATGCGCGCGGCGGCCTCCTCGAGCGCGGCGATGAGCTCCTTGGTGGTAGCGAGCACGCGCTGCAGATCGTCCGCAGTCGCATGCTCCACATGAAAGCCCGTGCTTGCAACTACCGGCACGCCAAAGCGCGTGGCCAGCGCCGCCGCGATATCGTGCGCCGGGATCTCATCTCGATGGCACGGAACGGCCAGGATGCTCACGGTCGCCGTGCGACCGGGCTCAGGGCGCGGAATGGCCTGCGCCGTGGCGCCCAGATGCGCGTACTCCGGCGAGCAGGCGTACACCACCATGCCGCGCGGCGTCACCGTCAACTGGGCCTCGAGCGCAAACTTGCCCTCGCCCACTGCAACCTTTGTCGTGTGCATACCCATGGGATCTCCTGTCGCCCGCGATGTACCTGAGACCATCTTCGCCTGTATTGCGACTATACAGGCAAGCGCAGCCTGCGACAAAGGGGGCAGGCACCTGACACATTCTGTTAGAGTTGCAGGGATTGAATCCCGCTTATTCATGCGACATTGGAGTGACAACCTTGACCGCCGCAACCACGCCTAAAAGTAAGTCAACCGCCGCCGCGCTCTCCCCCGCGCGCACCAAGCTCTGCCTGGCGCTGCTCGTGCTGTTGGGCTTCTCGCTCGGCTGCTCGGAGTTCGTGGTCATCGGCATCGAAAGCGACTTGGCAACGGAACTCGGCGTATCACTTGCCACTGCGGGCCAGCTCATCAGCGTGTTCGCGCTCGTCTACGCTATCGCCACGCCGGTGCTCGCGCTCAGCACGGGGCGATTCCGCCGCTACCAGCTGCTCGTGTGCTACAGCATCGTTTTTGTGCTCGGCAACCTGGTCATGGCGTTGGCGCCCAACTTCCAGGTGCTGTTTATCTCGCGCATTGTCCTGGGCTCCGTCTCGGGCGCACTGCTCGCCGTGGGTGTGACGTACATCCCCGAGCTGCTGTCCCCACAGCAAACCTCGCTTGCCATCTCGGTGGTATATGGTGCGTTTTCCGTGGCAATGGTCTTTGTCACTTCGATCGGCAAGTTCGTGGCCGACACGCTCGACTGGCACGTGGCCATGTACGGCACGCTGACCTTTGCCGTTCTGATCTGCGGAGCGCTCGTGGCGTTTATGCCGCGCGCTGGGCAAACCGATGAGCCTGCCACCTTTCGCGAGCAGGCGGGTCTGCTGCGCGAGCCGAGTATCATCACCGGCATGCTCATCTTTTTGTTTGGCGTGGGCTCGGTCTACGTATTCTACGGCTACGTGACACCTTATCTTGAGCAGGTGCTGGGAATGGGCACTGTTCAGGCGAGTACCACGCTTATGGCCTACGGCGTGTTTTGCCTGACCTCAAACATCTTGGGCGGATGGATCGATGCGCGTTTTGGCATGAAGGCACTGCTTGTTACGTTTGTGCTGCAGGCGGCGGCGTTACTCGGGCTGTTTGCCGTGGGCGGCACCATGCCGCTCGCGCTGGTCTTTGTCTTTAGCTTGGCGTTGCTCATGTACCTGTTCTCGGTGTCGTGCATCACGCACTTTATGGACGTGGCACGCAGCCGCCATCCCAAGTCGATGGTACTCGCAAGTTCGGTTGAGCCCATGGCGTTTAACGTCGGCATCTCGTTTGGCACTGCAGTGGGCGGCGCCGTGGTAAGCAGCATTGGCATTGCGTACGTGGGTGCCGTGGGCGCCGCGTTCTCGCTTGTGGCCTGGGCGCTCACGCTGGTGACGATTAAGCTGGCCCGCTGGGAGCGCAAGCGGGCGAGGGCGTAGGCGTAGATGCGATGCTCGAGCTCGACGATGGCTGAGTCGGTGTTTACCGAGCTGGTGCGCCGTGCCGGGCGCGAGGCGGAGTTTGTCATCGATTCTGCCGCCACCTCGACCGAGGAGATCGGCAACCCGCCACATCATGGCACGGTCGCCAAGCTGCGCGAAGTCGGGATTCCCGTCGTTGCGCACCGTGCCCGCCAGGTGCGTCGCGCAGAGTATGGCAACTGGGATCACATTGTCTATATGGATGCTGAGAACGCGCGTGGCCTGCGCCGCATCTTTGGCGACGACCCCGACGGCAAGATTACGCGCTTGCTCGATTGGACCGAGCGCCCCGGCGACGTGGCCGATCCCTGGTACACCGGCAACTTCGATGCCACCTACCGCGACGTGCTCGACGGTTGCACTGCCATGCTCGAGCAGATGTAGGTTTGCGGGCGCACAAACCGCGCGAACCGCGTCATCGGTATACATCGAGCGTGGATTTTCTCTCGTATACAGATCGAGCGTGGAAAATCTCCCACTTTGAGCGTTCAAGTGCGCTCTAAACGGGAGAAAATCCACGCTCATTTTCTCGGGCAGTGGAACTCGATACGACCAAGGGACTGCCCCTTTGTCACATTCGGGACTGGCCCTAGACCTGCTTGACCTCCAGCTTTATCCCCTCGGCACGGGAGTCGCCCAAAACATCCGAAAGGACCCAGGTCGCATATAGCGGCAAATAAAGAACAGCTCCGTTGCGCTCAACGTTGCCTCTCGAGAAAACAATCCCGAGCCTTACGCCATATTCGGCCGTATCAAGCACATGACCGAGCGCAGCGTGCGCGTGGTAATAGGAGCCCGATTTAACCTCGATCGGGACAGCCGTCCCATCCGGTCCGTCGACCACAAAGTCCACTTCGCCGCGCTTTTTCGTCTGATAGTAGTAAAGCTGGCGATTCTGGGCAGCCAGCTGCTGGGCCACCACGTTTTCGTAAATGCCGCCCAGATTGGGCTCCTTGCTATCAAGATACGCCGCCTGGGCGACTCCAACGGGGTAGCGCGCCATCAACATGCCCGTATCCGATTGATATAGCTTGAACTGCGATGGCCGCGCCGTCTTGAGCAGGGGCGATTTTGGCTCGGTTACGATATCGGCCTTGAGAGCAACGCCGGCATCGACAAGCCAGACAAAATCTCGCTGGTACTTGTCGTAATGCGCCTTGGGGTCAATGGAATTGAGCACGAAGCGTTTGTTTTCGCCCTCGAGCATAATAGGGAGCTGATCGTAAATGCTCTGCACCTGAAGGGCTCGCCCGCTTGCATACTTGGAGATATCCCGCCGGTACTGTTCGTTGAGCTCTGACTGTAGCTGACGAACAGAGGCAAGGTCGCCCTGCGTGTCAAGGAAACGCTGCACGACCTCCGGCATTCCGCCGACAACGGTATAGGTCCTGAAGTTTGCCATCATCGCGTCATGAATGTAATCAGGAATGGGCTTCTCGCTGATACACGCATCGCGTATCGTTTGGCGAGCTCCTTCGCTCACCCCGATCGCCCAGCAAAACTCCTCAAAATCGAGCGGGAACATCCTAAGCTCGTGAACATATCCCACAGGATAGGACCTAACGCCCTTGAACTGGGTCCCGAGCATTGACCCCGAAAACGCCCAGTGGCACCTCCCGTCCTCAACAAGGAACTTTGCCATCGTCATGATGTCGGGGGCCTCTTGGACCTCATCGATAAACACGAGCGTTTTGCCTGGCGCTATCGGCTTTCCCGAAAGAAGCGTCACCCTGCTGATGAAATCATCGGCATCCCGTGCCTCGAGAAGAGCATCTTTTGCCTGGCGATTTTCCGCGAGATTGAGCTCGATATAGGTTGCGTAGTTTGACTTACCGAACTCGCGAATCGAGTAGCTCTTACCGATTTGGCGAGAACCCGTGACGAACAACGCCTTTCGTTCAATGGATCTCTGCCAACAATCAAGCTCATCAGCGATTTTCCTGCGCAACATAAGCTCTCCCATCGCCTCGATAAATGAAATGCAGATATTTATATCGACTATTATCGATGAAATGCAGAGATTTTTAGTACCGAAATTGGATGAAATGCAGAAATTTGAGCTTACTCGCGCACAGAACAACGACGCGTGCGCCTAAGCATGGGCATAAGTGAGGTCGGGATTCTCGCATACAAATCGAGCGAGGACTATCTCCCACTTTGAGTGCGAAATTGCGCCCAAAACGGGAGATAATCCACGCTCGATATTTCGACGGGAGAAAAACCTCGCTCGGTTACTCGTCGACGATCTCGGCAAGCCAGACGTTCAGCGTATCAATCTCGGGGCAGCAGAACTTTGCCGTACCGGGCTCGTTGCCAGGCACGGTTCCGCCATAGCGCAGGATATCGATATAGGGAAAGCCCACGTGGCAGGCCATGGAGCACATCTTGCCGCGGTCTCGGTCAAAGTCAAAGACGTCGCCCGGCTTATGACCGTGGTGGCAGCGGCACGTCCCCAGCTGGTCCACGCAGCTCACGCGGATACGCGGCCGCTTGCCACGCGGCGCGCCGAGCGGCCCGTTCTCGCCCACAGGCTTGACGCCGCCCTCGCCAGCGTTACTCATGGTCAATCACATCCAGGCAGGCCTCGATGGGCAGGCCGGCCGACTTGTCCTCTTGGTCGGCATTGCGCTCGATAAGCTCCGCCACCACGCGCATGGCATCGGCCGTCGCGCGCTGCAGACTCCAACCTGCCATAACGCGGCCGACGAGCACCGCCGAAAACGTGTCGCCCGTGCCCGGAAAATAGACCGGAATGAGCTCAAATGGAATCGTGAAGTGCTCCCCCGCCACATGGTCGTAACCGATAACCGCGTTCGTGCCATTGACCACGGCGCTCGTAATGACTACCGACTTGGCACCCAGCTCGCGCACGGCGTCCACAAGGGCGCGGGCCTCGTCGGGCGTGATCTGCTCTGCAATAGGCGCATCGGTGAGCAGACAGGCCTCGGTGTAGTTGGGCACCGCGTAGTCTGCGCACTCCAGCAGGTGCCGCATAAGGCCAATCGTGGACTCGGGCACACCGGCATAGAGCTTGCCGTTGTCGCCCATGATGGGATCGACGAACACCTTGGTGCCCTTTTGCGCGCGGCGGTGGCAAAAGTCCGAGATGATGCGCGTCTCTTCCTCGGTCACGATAAAGCCGGTCGAGATGGCGTCGAACTCAAAGCCGAGCTCCTCCCAGATAGCGAGGCTTTGGCGCACGTACTCCGTGGTGTCGTGGATGTAGAACTTGGGATAGTTGAGCGTATCGGACACAAGTGCCGTCGGCAGATTGTGGATACGGTAACCCATGTGCGACAGCACCGGCAGCATGGCAGAAAGCGCGACCTTGCCGTAGCCGCACATATCGTTAATCAGCAGCAGCTGAGTGTTCTTCATGAGTGTCCCCCTTGGGTCGGGCGCGGCGCGGCAGCGCCACAGTGCGACTAAGTGTAGCGCAGGGGACGTTGTGAACGGGCGCTGGCACCGCAGAGGACGAATTGTTGCGGAAAGGTTACGGGAAGGAGGAAGTTAGTCGTTGGGTGTTCCTATAGTTTTGTCAACCGTCGGGGCTACTCCCGGTAG